>JAMPKV010000027.1 GCA_039962225.1 Microcoleus sp. AS-A8 | reverse complement strand
ACTCTCACCTACATGGTCATTCAGTTGTCAAGGTTCTATATCCTTGCGGCTAATCCCCCTAATCTTTATTTGCCTTGGTTTCTAGCCAACGATTCGCACCTCCGTTCCTCCGTCAGTCCTCCTATCCATCCCAACGCCAACCCGGATACGGGTATGGCGTGGGGCTTCCGGCGAAGAAAGCTAAATAACTTGCCACTATCGGCATCTTGTCACGCTCTAACCTAATGCTGTCGCAGCCAATCGAGTGTGAATGCTCAAGGTACTGTTTAACACGTTGAGTGCAGAGTGATGAAGGTTTTCAGCAAGTCTTCCAATCACAGCATAAATTACAGGGCTGATTTTCGTTATCCAAACACCATCAAATCGTCTAAATTTAAAGATTTTTTTCGTAAATACGGTAAGTTTTATAAATGTTACCGCCTGCGGCTTCAATCACTTTACGAGAGGGAAAATTATCTTCCCAAACCCAACCTAGTTCTGCCCGTTTGTAGGGTTTTCCCTTTTGAATTCCTCCCTGCATCCCTAAATAAATTAAGGCAAGAGGTACCATTTTTCGGCGATATTCTGGCAAAGAACAAATGGCAATCACTCGTCCTTGGTCGATCTGGCGGCGATACCACAAAAATTTGATAATTCCGAGCCAGTTTAGTTTGCCATTGACGTGTTTTAAGGGAATATTGTAGTCGGGTAATCCCATCCAAAAGCCAATCATTTCGCCGTTATCTTCGGCGACCGGAAAAACATCTGGATCAACCAATGTTTGTAAGGATTTAGCTTCTTCCAAAAATTCTGCCTGACTGCGAGGTGCAGAACTCCAATTATTCGCAAAGGCACGATTGAACAAGTTATAAATACTTATACAATCTTGCTCAAATCCCTCGCCTTTGGTTTTCAGGGGACGGAACGTGATGCCTGATTTACAAGCAATTCGATACGCTTTTTCAAATTTATCAGAGAGAGGTTTGTCGAGGGGAAAATCATAAGCATAAGCATCTTTAGCTTTCTGCCATCCATCCTGTTCTATAAATTCTGGATAATGGGGTGGATTGTAGGGCATCATCACCATGGGGGGTGAATCAAAGCCATCAACTAAGCATAAACAATTGTTGTGAGTTGATAAATCAATTGGCCCTCGTGCCAGAGTCATTCCTTGCTCTTGTAACCACTGACAAGCGGCTGCTAGGAGAGATTTGGCGATCGCCAAATCTGGAATGCATTCAAAAAAACCAAATAAACCAACATTTTGTCCTTCTCGTTCAATCAACCGTTGATTCACAGCCGCCACGATACGTCCAACAGCCTGGGAATTTTTTTCGCCTTCTTCTAGAGCAATAAATGCCTGTAATTTCCCATATTCAAAAAAATGATTTGTGGGTGCCAACTGTTTAGCAATATCGCTACGCAAGGGGGGTACCCAATTTGAGTCATTAGCATAGACGTGTGCGGGTACGTCCAGAAACATTTCGCTGTCTGCTGGAGTAGCGACAGCCCGAATTTCGAAGGTTTTGGTTTGATTGATCACCTTGCTCATCTCCAGCTAGCCTCTGTACCTAATGCATCCTGAGGAATTGACCCGGACTTACCTTAAGACGTTACCAGAAAACCTGTACGGGTTGCTAACTTGAAGTTCTTGAGCGAAATGAGTGGCTTGAACGTCTCAGAGTAAAATTTATTATGACTTAAGCCTAATCTCTTTTTTCAAGGGAGATCGGGGAGAACTCTCAACGGCTTTTTATATGGCAATCCTAAATGAGTGACTTTCTTGGGATTGTGCCAATCCCCGACTTATTCAAGAATTCGAACATTTTAGCGTTTCCGAATCCTTGAGGACAGCTATAGTTTAATTTTTAATCCGAAAAAAAATTGATCGATTATCGATACTATAGAAATCATTAATTATTTTGAAGATAATCTTCTTTGCCTCTGGATAATTATTGTGTTAACGTAATTTAAAATTCCTCTAGATTCTACTCACCGTTCTATGCAAAAAAACAATAAGATTGAAATTAATAAAATTGCGTTTTGGATTTCCATTAGTCTGAATTTGTCAATTTTGGTACTAGGAACATTTTGGATCGCATCAAAAGGCGGTATTCCTTATGTATTTCGGACAATTTCTTATTTATTAAATCCTGAATCCATAGACAATAACAGTTTTTATGGGGCAGATAGAAAAAGCCTTTTTGAAACTTTTCCAAAATCAGAATCAGGTATTATATTTGTGGGAGATAGCCTCACAGATTTCTGTGAGTGGCAAGAATTATTTAGAGATGTTTCTATAAAAAATCGAGGAATTGCTGGAGATACTACTAGCGGAATTTTAAACCGAATTGATAATCTGGTCGAATCAAAACCTCAAAAAGTTTTTATTATGATTGGCATTAATGAATTACTTCAAGGTGAAACTGTAGATAAAATAGTCGGCAATTACCAATTAATTCTCAAAACGTTTAAAGAAAAAAATCCCCAAACAAAAGTCTTTGTCAAAAGCGTGTTGCCTCTTAATAAAAAATTTGCAGACCCTAAGATCAACAAAAATGTTATTGAACTTAATGCTAAATTAAAGAAATTATCTACAAGCTTCTTATATCAATACATCGATTTATTTCCATCTTTTTTAGGTAGTAACAATCAACTCGATGATCAATATACAACCGATGGGTTACATTTGAATGGAAAGGGATATTTATTGTGGAAAAACATTATTGAAAAAGAGGTCGTTCTGTAACTTACCCATCAAGAATTAGGTCGTAACCGTACTATTCATTTTTCTTAAATACGGATTAAAGTATACATTAACACTTCGCGCTCATGTCATCATAGTATTGCAGCTACCATTTACTCCCGCCACCTATGATTGCCCAAGACACCACACGCAATTGGAAACCCATCATCAAGCAATTTGAGGCAGTTGTTGGGAAAGACGGCGTGGTTCGCCGCAAAGAAGAATTACTCACCTATGAATGTGATGGTTTAGCCAGTTATCGCCAGCGTCCGGCGTTGGTGGTGCTACCGCGAACCACAGAACAAGTGGCAGAAGCCGTAAAAATCTGTGACCAAAACCAAATCCCTTGGGTGGCGCGGGGTGCTGGCACGGGACTATCAGGGGGTGCCTTACCTGTAGAGGATTGCGTGTTAATTGTCACCGCGTTGATGAAACGCATTCTCGAAGTTGACCTGGAAAATCAGCGAATCGTGGTGCAACCGGGGGTTATCAACAACTGGGTAACCCAAGCGGTTAGTGGTGCCGGTTTCTACTATGCACCTGACCCCTCTAGCCAAATTATTTGCTCAATTGGTGGTAACGTTGCTGAGAATTCCGGCGGTGTTCATTGCCTCAAATACGGCGTTACAACTAATCATGTTTTGGGATTAAAATTAGTTCTTCCAGATGGTTCAATTGTGGATGTCGGGGGGTCAGTGCCAGAACTTCCTGGCTACGACCTTACAGGTATATTTGTTGGTTCTGAAGGGACTTTGGGTATCGCCACAGAAATTACTCTACGCATTCTTAAAACACCTGAATCTATCTGCGTCCTCCTCGCCGACTTTTCCACTGTGGAAGAATCGGGTGGTGCTGTTGCCGATATTATCAGTTCCGGGATTATTCCGGGTGGCATGGAGATTATGGATAATCTCAGCATTAATGCGGTGGAAGATGTGGTGGCAACGGGATGTTATCCCAGAGATGCAGGTTCTATTTTGTTGGTAGAATTGGATGGTCTAGAGGTAGAAGTGGCAACCACTAAACAGCGCGTTGCCGAACTTTGTAAAAAGAATGGAGCACGAAATATTACCACGGCAAGTGACCCAGAAACCCGCCTCAAATTATGGAAAGGTCGCAAAGCGGCTTTTGCCGCAGCCGGTCATATGAGTCCAGATTATTTTGTTCAAGATGGAGTGATTCCCCGCACTCAATTGGTAGGCGTGCTGAAAGAAATTGAAAGGTTGAGTGAGAAATACGGGTACGCAATCGCGAATGTATTTCATGCCGGCGATGGTAACCTGCATCCTTTGATTCTTTACGATAATTCGATTTCAGGTGCACTGCATAAAGTCGAAGAATTAGGGGGAGAAATTCTTAAACTCTGTGTGAAAGTGGGTGGTAGCATTTCTGGAGAACATGGAATTGGTGCGGATAAGAAGTGCTTTATGCCGGATATGTTTAGTGAGACAGACTTAGAAACTATGCAATGGGTGCGTCAGGTTTTTAATCCCAAAGGTTTAGCCAATCCTGGTAAGATTTTTCCGACTCCTCGCACTTGTGGTGAATCGGCAAATGTTCAAAAGTTAGCACAATTTAAACAATCCGAAGTCTTTTAATGACTCCCTGTAAAATTCGTTTAGAGGGTTAGATCCCTGGCTGCAATAGTATTGCACCCATAGAACAAGACTCCTTAGCTTCATAGTTTTTAAACTATTAATAGAAGCTATGCACCGAAAAAGCTGAAGGCTGAAGGCTGAAGGCTTTTATAAATGTCTTCGAGATGAAGTTCGCGATTATCGAGGAACTCTCGGTATGAAGCGTATAAACAAATCTTCGATTGGATGGTTCCCCATTGGCAGGGGTTACAATCCCGTAACAATTGGTGCATAAGAGCCTTCCTTCTTTTGCCTTCTGCCTTCTTGCACCTTTCTCTGGCTCAGACTTGTTCCAGGCGGAAACCCAGCCTTACTACCCCCTAGAACTCTGAGTGAGTGCCGCTCTCTCAAGTTGCCTCTAAAGCCTGTGGCGACGATACAGGCTTGTCTTCCCACAGCAGTCAGACACAAAACCGTACTCTTGGCATCAATCAGCAGAACGCTAAGCTATCCCACTGAGCTTTTCCCAGCGCCGCTGTTCGAGACAATGTATAGCTTCCAGCGATACAGCTCAAATGTTTCCACGCTTACAATTTTTTTTTATGTAACCCTCTATCTTAAGAAAGAATTCGTATCGTGTATTAATTGCCATGACAGGTTTGGGAGAAGCCAAAGAGCAATAAGATTTTCTTTAACTAGGGTGTACAGGCTATCTGCTCAAATCTTATATTATTGATACACTTGAATACTCTTCCCTCTCTATCTCCATTTTCAGCGAGCTGAACAGAGGGTTCAGTTTTCGGTTTTCGCCAAAATCAGGATTATACGCATCTATCTTTACAGGACGGTTAAATATGACAAAGGGAGTTTTCTACTGCTACCAAATCCCCCTATGCAACCTAGCTCAAATTGATTGGATTGTAGACAATCCAATTCGTGACTGGGAACTGGAAGTCGAAGTGAATCAACCCGTGTGGAGGGTACAATACAATCCTGACCACCCTAATATGCAGAAGTTTAATCGACTTGATACCTGTACATCCTGCCAATTTTTTGGTGTAGTCTTTGATGATGATGTCGAAAATTATTTTGAAGAAGAGTGCCAAGAAGTAACACTTGTGTGGAATTAATTCAGCTAATAAATTGCTGAGTCGTGTTTTCCAAGCGATACATCTTTTTGCAATTTCATTTACTCGGATTCTAACTCAGAATCCGAGTGTATCATGACCTGATTATACCGCCCGAAAAACCATCGTATTCAAACCGCGTTTGGCAAATTCTCAGAGGTAGTGGAAGAGCTGAAACTCTGTCAGGAGAAGGAAGTAACAGCTCACCAAGCTTTGTTAATATCATAATGTAGCCCAGAATACAGACTTTTAGCCGTTCCTGCCTGACCTGCCTAAAAAGGGTTTGGCTAGGAGATTTGTACTCTGTACGCAGGGTATGGCAGCATCAGAATTTTCCGACGCATGGCAAAACGCACTCGCAAAAAACGTCAACCTTCCCACTCGTGGTCAAATCAACTCAATGATATGATTCGGGGTGCTTCAGGTGGCTTCTTGTTTGGCATTCCGCTGCTTTATACGATGGAAGTTTGGTGGATTGGCTCTCAAACCGCTCCATCCTTAATGCTAGTAATTTTGGCGATTACCTTCGTCGTTGTTTTGCTGCTCAACCACACGGAAGGATTTCGTAAAATCCAAAGTAAGCAGTTTTTCGATACAGTAATGGACAGCTTTGAAGCTTTGGCAATTGGAATTGTCAGCGCTACCTGTATCCTTTTTACCTTAGGCGAGATTACACAGGAAACACCGCTGAACGAAGCCCTGGGTAAATTAATTCTGGAAAGCGTGCCATTTTCCCTAGGAGCCGCTTTGGCGGGTGCTTTCTTAAGTGGCGATCGCTGGTCTTCTTCCAATAATCAGGATTCTGACCAGCAAGGCAATCGCAACAATCAAGGCAAGGAATCAAACTTTAACGCTACCCTGGCTGATATCGGTGGCACGTTAATCGGTGCCATGATCATTGCCTTCAATATTGCGCCCACCGACGAAATCCCTATGCTCGATGCCGCGATCGCACCGCCACGCCTTCTCGCGATCATCGCTGTATCACTACTAATTTCCTATGGGATTGTCTTCCAGGCGGGCTTTACCACGCAGAAACAGCGCCGACAGCAGAAAGGTATCTTTCAGCGCCCCATCAGCGAAACGGTTATGTCCTATCTCGTTTCACTTTTTGCCTCAGCATTTATGTTGTTTTTTTTCCATCGCTTGAGTTTAGATGACCCTTGGACGCTGTGGATGAGCCGGACATTAATCCTCGGATTACCAGCAACCATCGGCGGTGCAGCAGGACGCTTAGCGATATGAAAGACATGGATTCATCAGGCCCCGTGGAACAACAACCCCCTCGTTCACCCGCTGAGTGGACAAGCTTTAGTATTGCCCTGTTGATGGTGGCTGTGATTGTCGGACTTGTCATTTACCAATGGCTGACTCAGAAAAATCAACCCCCCGTAATATCGATTAACCGTTCCAGTGAAATTCGCGAAGCGCCAGGGCAATTCTATGTTCCTTTTGAGATCGAAAACACGGGCGGAGAAACCGCTGAGTCCGTTCAGGTAATTGCTGAACTCCGCATCAAGGGTGAGGTGGAAGAATCGGGTGAACAGCAAATTGATTTTCTCGCCAGTGGTGAAAAGCAGGAAGGTGCTTTTGTCTTTAGCCGCGACCCCCGAAACGGTGAACTCGTTGTCCGAGTTGCTAGTTACAAGCTACCGTAATCGTGACCCAATCATTCGTAATTCGTAGTGCGTAATTGTTAGTTCATGAGTATAGCAATAGTAGGTCACTTTCTGGCAGCCGTGATCGGGGTGAGTTTGGGCTTAATGGGTGGTGGCGGTTCGATTTTAGCCGTTCCGGTTTTAGTTTATGTGATGGGAGTTGCGCCCAAAGCAGCGATCGCCATGTCTCTAGCGATCGTGGGGATGGTAAGCCTGATCGGGGCTATCCCCCACTGGCGACTGGGTAACGTCCGCTTGGGAACCGCCCTCCTCTTTGGTTCGACGGCGATGCTGGGAGCCTATTTGGGGGCGCGATTAGCTTCCCTGCCTTGGATGACTGATACCTTGCAAATGGGACTGTTTGCCGTAACGATGCTGCTGGCAGCGGTTTTGATGATTCGCAAAAGTGATCATCTCTCGCAAGCCGAGATTGCAGAAGCAGATACTGACTCTCAGCCTACGCCGAAACCCCGTTATGCTTGGTTTTGGATGGCGATCGAAGGGATGGGTGTTGGTGTGTTAACCGGGTTGGTAGGAGTCGGGGGTGGTTTTGCGATCGTGCCTGCGTTGGTTTTGTTGGGTAATGTGCCGATTAAACAGGCAGCCGGTACCTCTCTATTGATTATTGCCCTCAAATCGGTGACTGGCTTTCTCGGTTATCTGGGACAGGTTGAGCTAGATTGGCCTTTGATGGCATCCTTTACCGTGGCGGCTAGTTTCGGCACTATTTTAGGTATTTACTTGGTTCCGTTCATTAAATCGCGACAACTTCAGATCGGATTTAGTTGTTTTTTGCTGCTGATGGCAGGGTTTGTTCTTTGGGAAAATTGGGCAAGCTAGGGGGTGCCTGGTCAATACTATTGCTGAGATCTTGCATCTGTTGCAACAACCGCCAGTGGTTAAAACCACTGTCTCATAGCTAAAGTCGTCTAAAGAAGACTCCCTAAGAATTTCAGTCCATTTCAATGGACTTGATCTATAAGCCAAGAAATTAATTTCTTGGCGGGTGTGGAGGCTTACTGACAAAGGTGCAAGATTTCAGATTGGTAACAAACCACAGACGCACAGAGGACACTAAGTTAAGAAGGATTAAGGAGAGTTTTTAACCTTCAAAGAAATTTGCAGATAGGCTCTAGTTAATTTAAAGATTAAATTAGAGAGATCAGGAGTTACGAGATGACTGGAAAGAAAATCTTAATGCTCGTCGGTGACTTTGTGGAAGACTATGAGGTGATGGTACCTTTCCAAGCCTTGCAGATGGTCGGTCACACGGTTCATGCCGTTTGCCCGGATAAGAAAGCAGGAGATACGGTAAAAACAGCCGTTCATGATTTTGAAGGCGACCAGACTTATAGTGAAAAACCGGGACACAACTTCCAACTCAACGCCACCTTTGATGAGGTGGTTGCCGACAAGTATGATGCATTGGTGATTCCAGGTGGGAGAGCACCGGAATATATTCGCCTGAATGAGAAGGTATTAGAAATTACCCGTCACTTTGCCTCGACGAATAAACCGATCGCATCTATTTGTCACGGCTTGCAAGTTTTAGCGGCGGCGGGTGTGTTAGAAGGTAAAAGTTGCACAGCTTACCCTGCCTGTGGGCCAGATGTAACTCGCGCTGGGGGACTTTATACCCATATTCCACCAGATGAGGCGATGGTTGATGGTAATTTGGTAACTGCACCCGCATGGCCTGCCCATCCTAAGTGGTTAGCCGCGTTTCTCAATGTTCTAGGGACTAAGATTGAGCATCAAGAAATGGCTGCTGTTTGAGGAATGCTCCTGAAGCGGAGAGTGGGAGACGCGGGGTTTTCCCGTGTCTCTTAGGCAGAACATGTAAATTTCATAATTTAGGACTTGCGCTGGGTTGCTCTCTAGAGGCGTGAATAAGATGAAAACTTCAACGGCTGTACTGCCACCGTTTTTGGTGCTGGATGGATTGTTGCACGGCTGGTTATTAGAGGATATTGGACGGGGCGATCGCACCACGGACAGCCTTTTTGCCTCTGGTTCTCAAACGGCAAAGGCGCAATGGATTGCGAAAGAATCCGGGGTGATTGCAGGACTGCCGATCGCCGCACGGGTGTTTCAGTTGCTCAATCAGCAGGTGAGGTTCATCCCATTAGTAGAAGAGGGAAAATGGTGCGATTTCTCGCCAGAAATGCCATCTGAACGCAGACCTGTTATTGCCACAATTGAAGGGCCACTGGATGCGCTGTTAACGGGAGAGCGAGTGGCGCTAAATTTAGCCATGCGACTAAGCGGAATTGCCACGCTGACTCACAAATATGTTGCTCAGATTGCCGATTTACCGACTCAATTGGTAGACACGCGCAAGACAACACCAGGGTTGAGGTTACTGGAGAAATATGCCACCCAAATAGGCGGTGCCGTGAATCACCGGATGGGGTTGGATGATGGGGTAATGATTAAAGACAACCACATTGCCGCTGCCGGAGGAATTGGGAACGCCATTACCCAAATTCGCGATCGCATTCCCTACCCACTCACCATCGAAGTGGAAACAGAAACCCTTGCTCAGGTTCGAGAAGCGTTAGAGCATCAAGCGGACATCATCATGCTGGACAATATGCCGTTAGAAATGATGCGACAAGCTGTGCCAATGATTCGAGAAAATAACAATCGCATCAAAATCGAGGCATCGGGTAACATTACCTTGGAAACCATCCGAGCCGTAGCAGAGACTGGAGTCGATTACATTTCCAGTAGTGCACCGATTACGCGATCGCCCTGGCTAGATTTGAGTATGAGAATCAGCCATTAGGCGTTTACTGGCGAAAGAATAACTTTATCAATTAATTCTAGCCCTTACCCTTAAATCTAACGTGGGTTATAGACTCTTTCTCCTGTTAGCCAGCCATTGCTTCTGTTCTTTTGCATCCTGCTTAACCCGCGCCAGGGCGGCTTTTTTGGTCTGAGTCATTTCTAGTAAGATTTTCAGGTCATCTCTGTCTATCCCCAACCGAGTACTGATGTCCTCAATCGCCCCCCAGTCCTCTGGGGATTTGGGCGCAGGAAAATCTTTCAGCTTTGTATAAAAAATTCGGGAGGAACAACCTAAAATCCGAATCACTTTCTTTTCTGTCAGCAAATCTACTATTTCTTGAAAAGTCATTTGCTCAAGAGCCTTAAGAAGGCTTTCCGTATTTGGCGTAAACCTGCTGAGGGGTTGCTGGCATTACGTTGCAGTATTCTTCGCTACCGTTTTTATTGCCAGTCGGGGCTTCGTAACCACAAACAAACTCGGCTGTGCCGTCAGAGAAGATATAAGCTCCACTGTAGTAGCCTGCTTGGTCAGGATTTCCAAAGGTTTCTTTGATGATTTTGGTTTGGCGCATTATTAAAAACTCACTTTTCCTATTACAGATAGGTTTAAAGTTTAAGCAGAATTTAATTATACCTCATAATCTGTGCCTTTCTTGAAGAATACTCAAACGAAAAATTCTTGTTGTTGTCACAAATTGCCCCTTATTCATTCTGTAGATCTTGACGGCATCGCATCCGAGCAGAATGTCTTTTCAACATGAGCAATACTCAATCCAAAATCCTAACCCTCAACCTCGGCTTAATTAAGATTTATTAATTATTTTTTGTTTTTAATACTATTTAAATAGTATTTTTCTGTCCAAAGGAAGAACGAATATAGGCAAAGTTACTTCATCCTAGATATAGGGACTCTAGGAAGTTCTCTGGGAAAGCCACTCTGCCTTTCTGAGAGGACATCTCCATCTCAACCCAATATATAACTGGGATTTATTTACTTTTATAAACTAGGATTTAACAATGCCTGACTCCATCAAAACACCCGATTCCATCAAAACTAAAATCAATAACGACCTTCAAAAAGCTCAAGAAGAAGGGAAACTGCGTGCCGAGCGTATTCGCGAAATTGTCCAATCGGCGGTATCGCAAACAACGTCTGAGTTTAAAGAAGGTTCAACCGAAATTCGCGCAACGGTGAAAGAAGCTATCTCTACCGTCATTGAAAGCCTGAAAGAAAGAGGAGGAGAACTTAAGGAGGAGATTACAGCTTCTATTGAAGGAGCGATTGAAGGCATGACTCAGGCTAAGCGCCAATCGATTGCGAAAACTCAATCCGAAATCAAGCAGCTACAAGCTCAAATTGATGCGGAAGAACATGAACTCCAAACTCAGATCGATCACACTCTAGCTGAAATTGAAGAAACCGGTAAAGACGCATCTCCTAATATTAAAACTTCCATTGAATCTGCAATCCATGCCCTCCAAGATAGTGAGGAAGTATCTTTAATGAAAAAGCGTTATGCCCAACTGCAAGCGCAACTATCAGTTTTGCAAGCTAACTTGTCTGCACGGTACGGGGAGCGCTACGACGACGTGAAAAGGCATCTAGATGATGCAAAAACCTGGTATGAACGTTCTCAACCTAAAGCTGAAGCCGCCGCTGAACAAGTAAGGCACAAGCGAATAGAGTTTGAGGACAAACTGGGTGAGGCGGGTGCTGCTCTCGCGAGGAGAGAACAACGAGTCAAACAACTCCTGAAGGAACTATGGCAATCCCTAACAGAGTCGTCGCCTGACCATAAAAAATAATACAATACCATTCCGCTTCTGCTTCTTCTGCAATTGAAATCAAAATAAATTCCCCGTCTCAGATTTACTTAAACGGGGAATTTATTGCGGTTAACGTCTCCAAAACTTGAAGTGTATTTTTTGAGAGTGCTTTATACTTAGGCGGCAGCTTATAGAACTAAGCTGAAGCTGCCGCTCAGGCAATCATTTCTAGTCGGTGCTTGTTACCTTACTGGAAACCCGTTTCTCTTGCAACTTGTTCTTCATGCTTGACAATCACCCAGATCGCATGAATGCTACCAGGCAGAATCCCTAGCAGAGTCAGCAAAATATTAATCAACAACGTCGGTCCCACTCCAACTGTCGTAAAAACAGCTACCGGGGGAAGGAATAAAGCAATGATAATTCTGATTAAATTCATATGTTTCTTTGGGGTTTTACTAAACTGACCGAAAAGTATGAGGTGTGAAGTCGGAAAGTTGCTGTCCCGATTTGGAATACAGAGGCACTAAGCCCGAAGATATAGCTTCAGGTGTTATTTTTCCTTTTCCTTCTTCAACCTGCGGTTTACTTTATCTCAATTATCCTGATTAAACGGGATAATAACCTCCACCCTAAGGATTATTAACGATTTAAGCAACTTCGTAGGAAACAGATTATTTCTTGAAGAATCCTTGGGTAAAATCATCATTGGGATTGGACGGGTAACAATCCGTAAAACTTCTACTTTTAGGCTTGAATTATAGAGCTAATTCAGCTCTGCTTTTCAAAGATTATCACTTCCTCCCCTGGATTGAGTGCAATGGTTCGGTTATCTCTACTGATAAAAGTCTTGTTCTACAGTTAAAAAAAACCGTTTATGTCTGTTAGCCTAATGTTTAAGTTGGCGATTTTGTTAACACAAATTAACAAGCTTTTCAGGAAATCTATCTCTGTAGAGAGGGCTTAAACTGTTTAATCCTCCAAAATCGAAGTAGTCCAACTTTATTAGAAACTTACTGTTTGTAAATTTGAGGGAGAAACTATGCTTGGAACCTTTTTTACATTATTAGCAACGGCACTTAGCTTACTGGTTGTTGACTTAGTCGTTCCGGGAGTTGATCTTGCCACCTTTCCCGCGGCGTTAATTGCTGCTGCGGTGCTTGGAGGGGTTAATTCTTCTGTTAAGCCGATTCTGTCAACGCTATCGATGCCATTAAACTTCGTCAGTTTGGGAGCATTTTCATTAGTTGTTAACGGGCTATGCTTTTGGCTGGCGTCACTCTTCGTACCTGGATTTAGGGTGAGTGGTTTATTAGCGTTTATTCTCGGCCCCATCATCTTGTCTTTTGTTAACACGTTCTTAAGCAATTACTTCGCTGAAAAAAATCCCGCTCTCAAGATTGGTGGTGTTTCAAACAACTCTAACCAGTTGGATGCGGCACGGAATTCTGAAGTCAAGATGGAAGTAGCACAGAAAAATCCTGACAAAGTTGAAGCATAATCTGAGCTATCAAAAATACCCAATCACTAGATTCGGTTGAGGAGCAAGTAGTAATACTTGCTCTCTTGCTATCTATAGGCGTTGGTTATCGAGGTTGGCACACTTTTCAGCCAGCAGCTTATACGGATGCGATCAGCTTCGTTTGTTGAATCGGATACATGACAAAGTAGCCTACCGATAAAACACAACGTCGCTCATTTTCCCCTGAGCGCAGAAATCAAACCCAAAGCATAGCAACAAAGCTGCCATTAGCAGTTCCATCTCTATCGCTGGCAAATCCTATCTTAAACTTGTTTCCCAAGGGGAATGGACAAAAAGCTTTTAATATGAATCGGCTCTGATATCAATTCTTTTTAATCATGCAACGAATAAACCCCCAGCGACTATCGTCCCTTCTTACTACGGGAGAACTATAGGGGGGCGGATGTGAAGTGAAATCCTGGAAAATTGGACTCAAGGTATCTTTTTCTTTCTATCGCCCGATATACCAGTGGACGTTAATTAATTGTTAAACTATATAAAGATATATAGCAATTGAATAAAACCTACAAAAAATTTAAATAAACTCCTAAATTAGGCAGATTATTCAGCTAATTTTTAAAGTTGGCCTTCCCTTCGCAGACCCCTTACTTTAGTAAAATTTCAACCGAAAGAGATTAGATTGGCATAAACAGCTAAAGACCTACGCACAAACAGCAGCAAAGTTCTGGCAGTAATCGGACATGATGCAGCAAAAACACATTGATAAATTGAAGGATGAATTGCCAGCTCCGGGGAGCGGCAAGTTATGTAATAAGGTAGCGTTAATTGTCGGTGGAGATAGTGGGATAGGACGTGCAGTGGCTATTGCCTTTGCCCAAGAAGAAGCTGATCTCGCGATCATCTACCGGAATGCTAACGAAGACGCCAAACAAACTCAAACAATGGTAGAGAGACAGGGGCGCTCGTGTCTCTTGATTGACGGTGATGTTGAAGATGAACAATTCTGTCAGCAGGCCGTACAAAAGGCGATTGCTCATTTTGGCAAAATTGATATTTTGGTGAATAACGCTGCTGAACAGCAACCGCCAAAAAGGCCTCAAAACATCAGTATGGATGAGCTAGAACGCACTTTACAAAGTAGTCTATGCTCGATGTTTTATATGACTAATGCTGCACTCCCTTATCTCAAAGAGGGAAGTACTATCATCAACACTACATCTGTAACCGCATCCCCAGGGAACCAACAATCCTTGAACTATACTTCTAGTAAGGGAGCCATCTTGACGTTTACTCGTTCCTTATCCCAATCGTTGGAAGATCAAGGAATTCGAGTTAATGGTGTAGCTCCGGGTCCTGTCTGGACAATGCTGGTTCCTTCTAATTTATCCGCTGATAAAGTGAAATCAATGGGCGATCAAATGCCAATGGGAGTAGAGAATCACCCCGAAGAAATTGCCCAAAGTGTGGTATTTTTAGCCTCAGAGGATGCCTCCTATATGGCAGGGCAAGTACTTTTTACCCAAAGTAGGCTCTGTTAATTGACTTTTTCTTGCAGATTCTTGTGTTCTAAATTTATAGACTATTCCTAAAAAATACCTGACACAGTAAAGCTACACCCACTCACTCTGTGGGTAATTTTTTAGTTTTCATCTCTTGTCATACCAAATTTCATAGGAATTTGGTATCAGATTTATGTTGAGCCATCTGGCACCCAATTTGTATACTGAACAGCCCACATCTTTTAGTATTTTAGAAGTATTTAATACTATTAAATTGTAAGCATTATTACTAAAGTCGTTAATAATAACCTAGTCTAAAGGCATAGCAAAAACTTCTTTCTAATGAGGCAAGAACTAAGAGCAACTTCTTTCTAAGGTGTTAGAGGTCTGAACAAACCATACACATTCTGAAAATTAATAGACAAGAGAAGGTAAAAAACTATGACTCAGGCTCAACAACAACAGGAATTACAACCACCACAACACCAAGATCATCGACCGGGTAGTGAATCTGAAATGACACCCAAACCCCAGGCACAGGGTTCTAATTATCGGGCTGCTGGGAAACTAGAAGGCAAAGTGGCTCTAATTACGGGTGGTGATAGCGGCATTGGTCGTTCAGTAGCAATCCTCTACGCTAAAGAAGGAGCTGATGTAGCAATCATGTACCTCAGCGAAGACCAGGATGCAGAAGAAACAAAGCGACTGGTGGAAGCCGAAGGCAAGCGCTGTGTGATGATCAAGGGGGATATAGGAGACGAGCAGTTCTGCCAACAGGCGGTACAGCAAACGGTTCAGGAGTTGGGGCACCTGGATATTCTCATTAACAACGCCGCAGAACAGCATCCCCAAGAGAGCATTGAACAGATCACAGCCGAGCAACTGGAACGCACCTTCCGCACCAATATTTTTAGTATGTTTTTCATGGCCAAAGCCGCTCTACCCCACCTGAAGGAAGGTAGTACCATCATCAATACCACGTCCGTCACTGCCTACAAGGGCAATCCTCAACTGTTGGACTACTCTTCCACTAAGGGTGCGATCGTTGCCTTTACTCGCTCTCTATCGCAATCCTTGGTTGAGAAGAAAATTCGCGTGAATGGTGTGGCTCCCGGCCCCATCTGGACTCCCTTAATTCCCTCCACGTTTCCTGAGGAAAAGGTGAAGAGCTTCGGCGCACAAGTACCCATGCAGCGAGCTGGACAACCCGAAGAAGTGGCTCCTTGCTATGTGTTTTTGGCTTCGGATGATTCCTCCTATATGTCAGGTCAAATTCTCCATCCCAATGGTGGTGAAGTTGTGAACGCCTAGATTATGAGGTACAGGAGCTTATAGTGTTAACGAATTTCGCGCAATTCCCCATCCGCTAGGCAATGGGGATGGTACCGCAATGATAAATAAGAGGCTCGATGCCTCTTATTTATTCAATCTAGCCCCTAATTGTGGTTTGGTGTATTGTTTAACTATTTCTCAGGGTGCGCTCCCACAAGATACAATACATTGAAAATCGTGCCATAGTCTGACTTTCGGATTCCAGTAAAACTTTTCAATTTCAGAGTTATATTTTTTCCTTGCTTTCTTTAAAGGATTGAGAAAGCAACCCTTATTCAAGCTAGTTGCCCAAAGCACACTGGTTCGATGTTCGTGAAGCGAGGCGTTAGCCTAGCAACTGGGGCAAGCCAAGAGACAAAAATCTCAAATTAAGGGAGCCGAACACACCCCTCAAACCGTCTCACTCCTCCATTTTGTTATAAAATCTTAACAATAGGCATCTCCATGATCGCTTTTACTCGCACTACCAAACTCAGCCGCAGAAAATAGACCGATGAGCTACTACATTTCTCCCCGCTTTTTAAACAAACTTGCCGTTCACATCACCAAAAATTATCTCGACCTCCCAGGAGTGCGCGTTCCCTTAATTCTCGGTATTCATGGACGCAAGGGAGAGGGAAAATCCTTTCAATGCGAGTTAGTCTTTGAGCGCATGGGAGTTGAAGCCGTCCACATGTCGGCGGGTGAATTAGAAAGCCCAGATGCAGGAGATCCAGCACGTTTAATCCGCCTGCGCTATCGAGAAGCGGCTGAACTCATCCGGGTACGCGGCAAAATGGCTGTCCTGATGATCAACGACTTAGATGCAGGGGCAGGGCGCTTCGATCAAGGGACTCAATACACAGTAAATACCCAGTTGGTAAACGGCACATTGATGAATATTGCCGATAATCCAACTGATGTGCAACTCCCTGGTAGTTATGACTCAACACCACTCCATCGCGTACCAATTTTGGTAACAGGAAATGACTTTTCTACTCTATATGCGCCGTTAATCCGAGATGGTCGGATGGAGAAGTTTTACTGGGAACCCGATCGCGAAGACAGAATTGGTGTTGTTAGCGGTATCTTTTCAGAAGATGGGCTACCTCGTCAACAGATTGAACAACTTGTTGATACCTTTCCAGGTCAACCTATCGATTTCTTTAGTGCGTTGCGATCGCGTATTTACGATGAACAAATCCTGCATTTCATCCAAAAAATTGGGTTTGAGCGCATCTCTTCCCGTATCGTGAATAGTGCAGAAGAAGCGCCAACGTTTCCCAAACCAAATTTTAATCTGTCTCGCTTAATTGAATTTGGGAACCTGTTGAGGGGTGAACAGAAGCAGGTAGAAAATATGGGGCTTGTCAGGGAGTACAATCAAGCTCTATCTCCACAGCAGAAAAATCAACAGCCTCAAGATATATCTCGTCCAGCTAGCCGAAGACCAGAAAACTCACAAGCAGATACTCAAAATGAGTTAATCAATCAGCCAATCAGCGCTAACGGTTCCAACGGATTAAACAGTTCCAGAACGCCAAGCAAACCCGTACCGAATGGGCCATTGGATTTAGAAACTCAGGAGCAAATTCGTGAGCTTTTGGCTCAAGGGTATCGCCTAAGTATCGAACATGCCAACGACCGTCGAGTCCGGAATAATGCGTGGCAAAGTGGTGCCTCATTCCAGGGAGATGAAGCATCGCAAATAATCATCGACTTGGCAGAACTCCTAGCTGAACACAACGGCGAATATGTACGATTGATTGGCTTCGACCCCAAGGCCAAACGGCGGGTTTTGGAAAAGATTGTCCAACGACCAAACTGATAGATAATGTTTCGCTGTAGGGGCACGATATTATCGTGCCCTATCGGTTATTAGACCTGTTGTAAAGATCTAAAGAACCCCTCCCCAAAACGGAGAGAGAGTATGATTAGTTCTCCCTCTTTGAACTCAAGTTTAAGGCTCATAGCCTGTACGCTACTGACTGATGACAAAAATTATTTTAAGCGAGTTGGGCGACTATTTATCCGTAATAGGCAACCCCAGTAATTGATTAAGTCTTGAGGATATCTAAAACAGAGTTCAACCATTGTTGATAAGTTAGTCTTGCTCCAGCAGCACGAAAATTAGCTCCGAGTTCATGAACTACAATTTTGTGTAGCTCCTGCTCGGACAAATTCTGGTTTAGAAACGATTCTAATTCTTGAATGGCTTGATTTACTGTTGCAGCAGGATTATTGGCTTTAAAATCTTTTACAACCTCTTTGTATGATGCATTTTTCCCGTCCCCATCATACATAGTTTTCCAGTCTTGATGGAAGTAAGCACTAAAGAAATATTTTAGCTTTGGGTATAGTACCTCAGACTTAGTCATGCGTTAAATGCGGCCTTTCTCGCTGCTGATGCGGGAGAGGCAGTCATGATGAAACATATTCTACAACCGGCAAAGAGCGAATATGTCAAGTTAGAGCGATCGCTAACTGACGCTGAAATTCGAGGTTGGGTCTAATTCCTCTTTCCAAAAACCCAAGGTTGTTGAGGTTAACGTGCTTGCTCTTGTTACCCCCATTGCGGGTAAAAAATGAGGATAATCCAACTGGCGATAAAAAAAGCAGCGAATAATCCAATCATAATTTCCAAAGACCAGGGTACATTGAGGCTTCCGAGGAGCGGAGTAGCAGAAAGCAGCAAAATAAACAAAAATATTAAGACAAACCAAACCATAGCGTTATCCCCCTTGAATTCACTTCTATAAAAATCGCTAGCACAGAGTTGAGTTTTGAGCTGGTAAAACGAGTTAGCACTAGCCTAGCGTGTCCGAAGGACATTGGAAATCACACTTGAGTTAAGGTGCAATATAGGGGAGAGGTGACTCGATATCATCAGGACAGTTCAAGACGTGTTCTACGAAATGGCAGTAAAAGGCGTACACTTTCTGCCTAATATTGTCCCTATTCAACGTTTACGGTCATTTAGATGGCAGGACTCAAGCGTATAGCACTTAGCTCGACTTTAGCGATGATCTCAATAACTGGAGGCTGTACAGAAAACCGCTTACCCCAACCCACAGCCCCTGTATTATCGAATTCGTCTGGTGTTACAAAACCGACGAAATCGGCTCAATCCTCACTCCAATCACCAACAAAAAAGGCTCAAAAAGAAGCTATTTTCGTCTTAGGTGGAGCAACAGAACGAGAGCGATTTGCCGCTAAATTCGCGCAGCAGCACCCCCGGCTCCCCATCTGGGTGTCTTCGGGTAGTCCCGAAGCTTATGCACGAAAGGTGTTTGCGAGGGCAGGAATTAAAAAGAGTCGTGTCCACTTGGATTATCAAGCCGTGGATACAGTAACGAACTTCACGAGTTTAGCGGATGAATTTCAATCCCAGGGGATTAGTCGCGTATATTTAATTACTTCATCAGACCATATGCGCCGTGCTCGTGTCATCGGAGAAATCGTGTTTGGTAGTCGAGGAATTCAGTTAAAGCCCGTACCTGTCTCGAATAAACGTACACCTGAACCGCCTGAAAAATGTTTCCGGGATGGTATAAGAGCTATCCTATGGCTCAATGCTAATTATACGAATTCCAGCCTGAGTCAAGGAGATTCGACGATGTCAAAATCGCAATCAGGCTATTCCCAAAAGCTCGATGACTGCTACAGGTAGTACTCAAAGTTGATTCAGCTAGACTGGAAGAGCAAAATTTTTACTCACATTCCATCGTTTACCATCATGAATCAGTAGCGTGAGTTGAGAAACTGTAAACTTAAACTTTAACTCTCGATGCTGAAATTCAGGCCATGCAGCGCGAAAGTTCTGCTTGGTTAAATCTTGAAATGCAACAGTCATGTGAGGACCAAAGGGACGGGTTTTAGAAACAGAGTCAACAATCCCCAGCGAGTCCTCCATTTGTGCCATCAAATCGCCTTGCAAACTCATCAGTTCTGGTGTGCTGGCAACATTGATATAAATGACACGCGGCACAAAGGCTCCGAACCCGTTGAGGATAATTGGCACTGACGTCTGGGTTTCGGCAAACGTTGAGAGAGTTTGTTCCAGAAGGGGTACGTTATCGAGATGCCATTCAAAGGGGGGTTGCAGAGTAATGTGGGGCGGAGAGTTCTGAGCTTTTCTGCTATTGTAGTTTTGCGCGAAGTATTCCTTAACCTCATTCGCGTAATCTTGAATTTCCTGCGGCGGCAGGAGTGCGATAAAAAAGCGACGTTTTGAGTTATCCAAAGATAGAAAATCGTCAAATTACTAAACTTTCTTGATTTGTACTATAATCCAAAATTTCAAATGCCCTGGTTTGTAAAGATTGAAGAAGGCATCGTCAATAAAGCTAGCTTTGACCAATACGTACCAGCTCATAAAGCCTACGTCGCAGACTTGATTGCCAAGGGACACAAGGCAAAAACGGGCTATTGGGCGGAACGAGGAGGCGGAATGCTGTTGTTTGAGGCCGATTCAATGGATGAGGCAAAGGCCCTTGTTGCCCAAGATCCACTGATCCAAAACCATTGTGTCAACTATGTTCTCTATGAATGGCGCATTATTGTCGAGTGAGTGAAGACAGGAGTAGGTCTGTTGCCTTTCGATGAGTCAGACCGCACACAATCATGTTATGATAATTATGACCTGGAACTATGCGGTTTCAACGCCCAAATCTTGTCAGGACCGGAAGGTAGCAGCAATACGGGATGCTTGAGGCAGGCGTAGTCTCCGGGTCATTTTGTACGAATATTTTTACTTTAAAGATGTCCATTAAAGAGTTATTTGTCAGTTTTAAACAATTAATGTCCAAAACTACGCATCTTGGGCGTTTCAGGTTCATAGCCGACTTGATTTTACTGGAAAAACAGTTTTAAACACTTAATGTCCAAAACCGGGGTGTTTTTAGTACTTGTACACTAATTGAGCGCGGGTGAGATGATTAACGTTCTAACAGAAGTTTAGAAACTATATAGGTGGATTACAGCGATTGAGCCTGAGCGTTGATGATCCAGGACATAGAAAAAGTGGCAAGCCCGTGTCTATCTTCAGATTAGCAATCGTGAGCATCCCGTATTGCTGCCTTTCAATCCTCCGTATTTAAAGTCCCAACTCGGAATCTATACTTCAACTGATGAACTGGGTATTTCAACCCACCCAGAGGCGGGAGGGTTAATGAAACTCTGTCTACTGATTATTTTGAGGGAGAGTACGAGCTTTCAACCCACCCAGAGGCGGGAGGGTTAATGAAACTTTTTCAGTAGAGCTTGAGCTTGATTATAGAGGAGCTTTCAACCCACCCAGAGGCGGGAGGGTTAATGAAACCGCGCCCGCTGAAACCCTTACCTACACAAGCTGACAAATACCTGACTGTCGGCTGATTTGAAATTGTTCATTTCAGCTCTCTCCCAAGGAGAAATTTAACTGCGGTGAAAGCCTCAAATCAATATCAGATAAGGGTTTTGAAGTTTTGACGGCTCTCTGGGGTTTTGGCCCCCGCTTTCAGCCGTCAGAAAAAGATGAGGGAGGATTCCTTCTTGCTCGAAGGCGATGGGGTAGCTGCCACGACACGTAAGCCTGTATCCTTATAACCAGAGGCTCTAAACCACTGTTATAAAAACATTGCCCTCTGATGCTAGGCGCGACCCTGCACCGTATCTGCGGACAAGTTCCGCAGAGAGAAGCGGACAACTACCAAGGGCGGAAAGCAATTAAACTGCCCTTACACTTATCATCTGTTCGCGAGGAACGAGACGCGCTATTGAATCAATATTATCTTGTCAAGGTACAAATGCTGGATGATGTAAAGAATCATCAAGTTTCAGTCTTCTAGGAAGATAAAGCAATGGCTATTGCTTTTTGCTGCAAATCTCCTTGGGAGGACTGTTTCCTTTGGACGACGGCGATACCCTCTCTTTTGGCGCACTCTCTAATACACTCACATAGTCTTGCATAGCTCCAACGATGGAAGCTGGCTCGATAATGCAAAGCATATTCTTTTTGGCGTTCCTTCTCATTAGGGAACAGTCGCTGTGCTTGCGCTCGAATGCCGCTCTCAACGCTTTCACGAATGCCCTTGAGTTGGGGGATGGCAATGGTTCCTGCTTTACTTTTCAGGGCCAGCTCGACTATTTGAGCCGCGATGAGTCGGTCAACGTAGAGTCCTAGATTGGAGTCGGAGTTGTCCTCCCGATAACAGTTTTGCTGCTGCTGTTTAGCCCTTTGTCGAGCATTCTGTTGATGTCGTCGATGGAGTTGCTGAACCAGGCGATAGGGTTTCCCTTGAACGCGCTTTCTTTTCCTGATGTAGAGCTTGCCGCCATTGGGATGCCGCTTTTCGATGCCATCTTTTAACATCGGTTCCTTCGAGCCATGTCTCCAGATAAATTGGGCTTTTCCCCCGTTCAAGAGTTGCTTGGCACTCTTGCACTGTAGAACTTGTTGTTTGGCGATATCTACAACAGCAATTGCTACAGGTTGATGACGACTAAAACTGACTCCAACTGAGATATCAGGTTGCCCTTCATAAGGTACGGTGTGAGGCCGAGGTGGGGGTGAATGATTCTCCAGACGGTTTAATGTGGAGCATTTGCGTTTAACGGAGCTAATCTGTTGCTGAGTTAGTCCTAATTCATCCAAGTCTTTCTGTTCAAGCTTTTCTTTTCCTTTAAGTTCTTTAATGATTGCCTGTTTTTTTTCTGCTCGTATTTGCTCGGTTCCCTCGGCTGTTAACAGAGGTCTGCTCACAGTGCAATGAAGATAAAGACGATGAGTATTCCAAGGCTCTAGTTGGTCTCCTGGTTGGTCTGCTCCTATTTTCTTTTTGCTCCTGTGTCCACTTTCATCCTTACGCCAAATT
Organism: Microcoleus sp. AS-A8; assembly: GCA_039962225.1. NCBI lineage: Bacteria > Bacillati > Cyanobacteriota > Cyanophyceae > Oscillatoriales > Microcoleaceae > Microcoleus > Microcoleus sp. AS-A8. The sequence continues at coordinate 55,940 of JAMPKV010000027.1, read as the reverse complement.
AGGCAGGCTGAGCGCAGAGCAAAGAGTCCTTCAGAGAAACGTTCTTCTGTGGGCAATTGAGTATAAGTCTGATAATCAATCAGAAACCGTCGAAATAAGGGGAGCTGACGACGATCACACTGAATCTTAAAGGTATAGTTTTTGCCTTCCTCGGATTTGTTTTTTTGGGGTTCGGCTCCTTTGAATTTAACGCAAATTCTTTCTTTGGGTCGCGGAGAATGCGGCTTATTACTCTTTAATAACTCTGAATGAATCCCATTTTCCGGGTTAGAAGGATTGGATGTATCTTGAGACTGAACAGACCAATACAAGTCACCCGAACTATAAAAGAGAATTGGGTAAGGTAATTCGTTGAACAGAGGCAGTTGCTCTTGAAAAGTCAGTGTATCTAGTTCCGCTTCCAGCTTCTGGGGGTCATCTCTCAATTCAGGAAGAGTACTGATGTGAGCCAAAATCTGTAAGTATCGCTGTCCGGTTGGGTCTCTTCCTTTTGGAAGTCGGCTTTTTAGCTGCTCTTCAAGTCGCTTAATTTGTACTCTTTTTTTGTCTAGACGCTCGGAAAGCGCCGTGAGATTAGGTTCTTCTTCGCTGACTTGAAGTTCATTAATGAGCAGATGATTAATCGCACGACGATTTAGAGGGTCTTCGGCAGTATCATCATGCATGTTCAACAAAATTCCTATGAGATTTCTCGGCTGACTGCTGTTCCTGTTCAGCATCTCTATTGCCTTTTCCAGAATTTCACCAGCTTGAGTACGAACCTCATCAGGATTAAAATCAGTGGTTGCTGACAATTCCAATTCACTTTCTACTGCCTCTAACCAACGCTGCTTGCCCAGGAGTCGAAGCTGTCGTTGTTGCTGTAAGGCTAACCAAGACTTATAGGTGTCACAGGAGATTAACTCAGCGGATGTATAAAACCGTTTTGGTAGTCCTGAATATTGGGGATTCTCTTTGAGGGCATTGAGAATTTTTCGTACCGCTTCGCGAGAAATATCGCCCTTTTTCTGCCATTCCTGAAACTGGAGATGTTGAGCAATCTTTTCGAGCAATTCATTCACTAGAAGGGTGTATTTTTCCATCCATTGCCAAAAGTCTCGACGTGTCTGTTCACTGGCAGAAAGACGGCATTGAATCGTATACATTGACATATTCATCAGATAGACACTCCCAGTCGTCAGGATTTAGTTTTTCAATGGCACCACAGTCACTCATCTCAGAAATTGGCAAGGCTTAATAATTAAGGGGTGTGATTCGTTCGAGTATATGGTGGTGGCCGTTTTCGTACTTCCAACAATTCCCTTCAAAGGGTTTAACAGGGAAATGCTTACCCATTGCCTGGGCGATTAACTCCATTAACGCTTCAATTCGTGCCACGTAAAATCCCTCAAAATCGTCAGAGCGCAGCATCATTGGGTCAATCGCATGAGAGCGTAACATCTCATCAAGTCGAGTGGGTGATGTCCCAGACATCTCAAACTGTTTGAGGTAAACCGAAGGGGCTTTGCCACCAATTTTTTTGTTGGTTTTTGCCGCCAGAGGTGTGCGGTTGACCAAACTGTTGTATTTTTGCGGCTTAATGCCTCGCTTTTTACACCAAGATACTGGAAAGATGTGGTGAGACTCAACCCGTTGTTCAAAATAAAGCACGTCATTAATTTCTTCCCCCGTACTCCAATCAATGGCCCCTTGGAGCCGCAACAAAGCTGATAAACCTTGGTACAAAGCACCGTAACGTTTCCTGACACTGAGCAGTCGTTGTATCGAGAAATGAGCAAAAGTAAGGGTCGTGGGTACTAAACTGCCGGATAAAAACCTTGGCACTTCCAGTAAATCATGGGTGACTCGTGTCTCAGACCCACGGGTATACATTTCTCCCAGCATTCCGGCCCACAGCCAATGTCCTAATCTCGAACGAACCTGTGCGCCTTCTGCTTGTTCTCCCACTACGGTCAAAATGGCGGCTAAAGCCACTAATTGGATTGGGTAGGCTAGGTGATTAGCGTCAAAGATTCTCTGGCTGTACAAGAATCGAGCGGCGTCCTCAAACCCTTTGGTGACGGAGTCTGCCCAAGTAGTATATTCCTCGGTTGACAGCTTCAGGATATCTGTTCGCCGACAACTAATGGCGGGTATTCTCTCGATATTCACACCCGCACGGATGGCTGATGTGCGACGGGTGTAACTGGCAACTAAGGTAACCGCTTGCAGAAAATCCGTGTTTCTCAAGTTGCGTAGTACTTTGAAGGACTTGAGATGAGCCTCTCTGTGCTTCCAATCATCTCTCAAGCTAAAGTTATCCGTACAGTAGCTAGCACTCATCAGGTCGAAGTAATTAAGGTCACACCCACAGGTGTTGGTGTCCTCAAACACTTGGCAAACGGCGGCTTTGGGTAGAGAGTCCCGGAGTTGGATGACAGGCATCTGATAATGTTCAAACTTTTTCAGGACTTCTAGCTCAAACGTATCGATGAGTTTCAGTTTTTTGCTGTCGTACTGCCAGAACTGAGAATACTCGCTTCTCCATTGTGAGAAAGAGAACACTTTTGATAAGGGGAACAGTCTGGCTAAAAATTCTTGTTGTGGGGTAGAAGCATCAATTAGTTCACCGCTAAACGTTCGTAGTCTTCTTGATTCAGGTAAGGTAACGATGGCTTCTAGTCGCTCCTTGTTAGAGTCGAGCGCTTTTTCAATATCCAGGTAGTACCAGTGACGGCTGATTTTATTGCTGTTTGAGCTTTTAACTAGGACAGGTTGCTCGGATAGCAGCACCATGAATAGAGCGGTTAAACGCTGTTGCCCGTCTAGGATTAATAAGTTGGGGGCAGGTGGTTGCTGTAGAGTCGCGCCATCGACTGGGCGGGGTTTGAAGCGGACATGGGAGTTTTCTTGCTGAAGTAGCATAACTGCACCAACGGGGTAAGCCAGAGAAATGCTAGATAAGAGCCGACGCACGCTTAAGTCATCCCAAACCCAATCTCGCTGGAAATCGGGGAGTTGAATTCTGCCTGTTTTGATGTCTTTGAGGATATCAAGTAGGGGGTATTTGGTGATGTCAAAGGTGCTAATCGAGTTCATCGTCTAGCTCAGAAGTGGTTGCAGTCTTTACCAACCATAAAACGCTTCATTTCCAGCGGATTAGCTGTAACTGCAAAACCTAGCCCCAGGATAGGTTTTTATGAAGGTTCGTTAATTTACTATTGACTTTCAGGAGGAAAAATGGATTGAAACCATTCTTCTGGAATGTCTTGATAATTTTCTAAGAGCAAATCTGCCAGTTTGAGTTTGAGGCAAGGATAAGTACCAGGACGCCGATAGTTTTCTCCTCTGGCAAACCAACGAGTTACGGTGCCGATGGTGCAATGGCAGATAGCAGCAAGCTGTTCGTAATTAACGTCCCATTTGGTTAGGAAGGTTCGGGGTGAGATTCCGAGTTGGGTATGAGAAAGCAGAGCAATCAACTCTACTTCGCGTTGTTCTAGGGAGCGGGGATTACTCATAGGGATTTTTCTCAATCTAGCGGTTCGAGGTCTTGTTCCCAAGCGGTATCAGCACTACAGAAACAGCGACTGTAGGAGTCGGTATCGAGGAAAACTAAGTATTTCCATGACCACTGATGGCAATGGTGGGCAAAGGCATAAAAGCGCCCAATTATGACGCCTGTATCAGTGTTGTCTGTGTCAGAGAGAGGTTTCCACTTGACGCGATCGCCATACAGAAACCGGGGCGTTTCCGCGTCGGCTGGAAAGTTTGGAGGGAGGCAGACTGATAGAGGCGGTGCATCCAGACTGATTAAGAACAAGTCAGGAATCACGATTAGTGGGGGTTGAATGAATATGCTCAAAAATACGCGATATACGCGAAATTAGCAATAATAGCAATATTGCTAAAATCAGAGTTCTTACGAGTTTGTGCGAGAATGAAGCCTGAAACTCCCGTGTTTAGCTTATTTGTGGTCGATAAGAGGAAATCTCCGAATTACCAGGAGTTGCGCGGTTTTGTCCCCAAGACGCTTTCTCTAAAATTCAAGGGAATTTGTAAGGGCTTGGGTCGGGATATCAATCTAGGCTTAGAGGAAGCGATACAAGACTGGATCGAAAAGCAGCACAAAGAGGAAGACTCAGCACCATCTGAATCATCAGTAGCTGAAGCTTCAACGACTGCGCCGCTAGTCGTACCGACGATCGCGTCTTTGATTGAAGAAACGCTGAGTAACCAGGACTGGGTGCTTGGGAAACTTGCGGCGGATGTTGAAATGCCTGTGGAACGGATTAATGAGTTGCTAGAAGGTGATCGCGCTTCAGACGTAGAACTCCAAAAACTCGCACAACGGCTGGTTAAACCGGATGGTGAAGCGTGGGAGGAAGGGGAACTGGTGGATATTCGACTGGCTGAGGATTTGAAGCGGAGACAACAAAAAAGGCAATCGCGCTAACTGCACCAAGCTTATTAGGTTTGGGGTATTTGCGAAGTGTCAGAAACTCGCTCAAGTCTCTTATCTGGAAGGGATTTGGTTCTATATGCCTGATAAGGGTGATTCGGGTGAGCAGGATATTTAAGTTCTAGCAAGCCTTGTGACAGCAAGGGATTTACATAGTGGTTTCGGATGCTATCCGGTTCGCGATCCAGCAGGTCAGCTAATGTTCGGAGTGATAGGTAATGTTCGGAGCAGAGTTCTAAAATGACTTTCTCTACTAAGCTCTTGTTTACGCGACCTTTCTGACGGACGGGAGCTGCAATTTCTTGCAAACGTTTGTAATGTTCGGAGCTTGGCTCGTAATGTTCGGAGCTTGGCTCGTAATGTTCGGAGCTTGGCTCGTAATGTTCGGAGCTGGGGAACAGTGAAAGCAAGTCTGATTGACCCTGGCTGGGGAGAGTATAGTAGGTGCCGCGAGCACGACCAAATTGTTCAAGCCAACCCTTGTTCACTAGACGCTTAAGGCATTCACCGATTTCTCTGGGGTGTTCATGTCTGTAACGCTGAATACCGATGTTATTAATCTCCCCAAAGCGGTGCGCTAGCATCAAGACGGTTCGGTCTAGCTCTGTCAAATTACAGTAGTTATCCCCCACTATCTCCTTTAATTCCCTTTCAACATCTTCGGGAATGAAACTTGCCATTGGTAAAGCAACTGATGTCACCTCTAGGTCTAGTTTTTCTGAAACCAAGGGAATCAGCCATTGCTGCTCCCTCCAAGCACGGAGGATTTTCTGAAAACCAGAGCCTGCCTTCTCTCCTAAACCCAACATTTGAAACATCTTTTGCAGGTTGGGGTTACGAGCATCGCTAACACCACCTTCATAAAGACGCTGAAGAGGGATTCTCAAACGACCGGGATTAGAGAATAAAAAGCCGTCTGAGAGTTTAACAACTCCGATGGGACGTGTAGATTGATGGTCGGCATGGATTAGAGTATTGACCAAAGCTTCGCGCAGTGCCTCATGCACATGGGTTTCACCCCGGCGCACAGCGTCTTTGTCAAGTTGAAATGGGACATCTAAATCATTAACTAGACGACCATATACCCGATAGTAGAAGTTATAAAGATTTGGCTCCCATCTTCCATCGAGCGTCAGGCGATAAGTCCATCGTGTCTCTGGATCGTCAGAAAATCGCTCCTGGTAATCAAGTTGGTAGTGAGGAAGACCATCCAGAAGACTACGCTCACGACCAAACATGAGCAAACCAGCTAGTGTTAGTCCTTCTGTACCTGTGCTGCGATCGCGACGCCAACCACCTAGCCGACAGAGCAGCTCCCGATCATCTAGTGCCAGCCAAGGGTGATCGGGTTCCCTAGAGCTAAACCGCTGGCGAAATGATTTTAGTGTTTCTGGATCGAGATCAGCAAGGTCAAAGCCCTCTAAAATCTGAAGGTCTTGAGGGTTATCACTGGCATCCCGTAGCATCTGCCGCACTTCCTCTGAAGTGCAGCGGTAGTCCCCCTCATAATTACGCTTGTAGGTGCCAGTCATGGGATTATGGTCGATATACACAGGTCGCTGGGTACGTGCAGCTCTGGGTACCCAAATAGTGATTAGGCTGTGTCCATCAACCTTTGAAACTTGCACATTAGAGTTGGAACAGATTGGGGCATTGAGCTTTTGTGGGTTGTTATGAATATCCCAGAAGTTTTTCTGTGCGCCATTGGGGTTGCGTACCCCAGAGATTACAAGTCTGCCCTTACTCTCGCTGACACCGAGTACAATATAGCCTCCATCTGTATTAGCAAAGGCGGATACCGTTTCCCACAAATCCTTTGGTAATCCTCCATCGGCAGACTTGAACTCAATATCTTGGTCTTCTCCGATGTCTAGACGTTGTAATAACGTTTCTACATCCATTCAATTGAAAAATAGGTGGTAGACACTCCAGGCAGCAAAGATTGCCTTCTCTCATTCTAGTTTTAGCCTCTGGTTGAGTGCTGGTTCCTTCTGCAAAAGGGAAGCTATTTTCGAGTTCAGAGCGTTAGCACTTCATTGCCTTACTCTATTCCTGGTAGCTTTAGCTGGATAAATTCTTTGTCTTGCTGTTTGGCTTTCGAGCCAAGATACTCAGCAGCATCACCCATCGCCTGCGTAGCGGCTTTGGCTTCCGCTTCGGCTTTTGTCTGTTCTGCGCCAATCTCTTCTAATAAGACGGATGCAGGCTCATCATTGAAGCCTTGAGGAGTCAGTTCACCCCGAAAGGCACGATGCAGCAGGGTTTGAAATAAATGCTCTGCTTGGCGTTCGGCTTCCCGTTGTTGGGTGCGGAGGCGTTCAAATTTCTGGACAATTTGGGCAAATTTTTCTTGGAGAGGAAGGGGTGGGAGTGGAAGAACAATCTGTTTAAGTCCTTCAACACTAATATTGAATTGACCAGCAGTAGTGCGAATAAATGGTGACATTACTTGCCGCCCTACAGATGTTCGTAAATAGGCTGATACAAACCAGGGATTAACTTTTTTAAAATTCAGCCTAGCTCGTATTAAGTATGAAGCGAATAAATATGAATCGTTCAAATTAAAGACAGCAGAGCGTCCAACATAATCAAGGTTGCCATTTGTCCGTACAAAAAGTAAATCACCTTCGCGAAGTGATAACTGCTCTATTTCTTTTGATGATAGTTTGGCATACTTAAGGTTACTTATGTCTATCTCGTCACCTAATATATTTGGAATACGAAGCACTGGTAAGCCATTCGGTTCAGGATAACATTTTGTTGAAGTTCCATATATACAATCAGTTTTTATATCTGAAAGTGTTACTCTGTCCCATCCCATCGAATTAATGATGGGGTCGCCGAACATCTCCAAGAAGACGGATTGCAGGTAGGTGTCGCTGAGTTGTAGGGCGTAGCGTCGGGTGCCTCGGAGTCTGTCGGCTTTTTGTGCGATCGCAGCAATCCGCTTTTGTTCTGCTAACGACGGCAGGGGAATTACAATTCGCTTTATATCTTGGATGACCAGATTGCGATTTGCTGCTCCTTGTGTTAGCTCGGCAGCTTGAACGCGACAAATAGGTGCATTAAGCACTCTCTCCATATATTCGGGTATAACATCTGGACGGAGTTTAAGGAGAGCTACACTTACAAAGATGCTAAACTCTCGCTCAATATCTATAGCCTTGGCAATGCCTGTTGTCCCGACTTTTGTGTAAAGAACATCTCCTCGTTCTGGTTTGCACCTTTTACAAAGTTCCCGGTGTTGTTTCTCAGTGATAAAGCGACAGTCATCGAAAGAGATACCTGTCTCTCGGACATCTTTGACTGAAAGAAATGGAATACCTTCCGACACATAAGTGGGAGTGAAATGGGTGCCATCAGAGATATCGCGACACACCTCTGCCAGCGTTACCCAACGCCAACCATTAGGCAATTTCTTCCCTTCAGTTATCATCATGCTGCAAACAACTTCACTTGGATTCTATGTAGAGCATCAGTTCTTTTACTTCCATCGCCATAACATGCTCTAACTTCAACAACCTCTCCATCGTCACCTGTGGCGACTCATAATAAGGCTCATCCTGCTCAATCTGACGGTAACGACTCGCTGAAAGGTCATATTTATTCGCCTTCACCTGCGCCTTTGTCACCCAAAACTGCCGATTCAATTGATTAATTTCCGCTTGCAGGGGTGCCATTTGCTCGTGCAGTTGTGCCAGTCGTTGCCTATCCGCTTCCAAAGCGACACGGGTCGGCTCATCATCGGCGGGTGCGATCGCATTCTCAAACGTCAGGCGATTGATTTCCTTGAGTAGCTTCAACCGTTCAGCCTTCATCGGCGCAATTTCAGATTTTAACTCACTCAAGCGTTCCGCTCTTTGCGTCGTGAAATCAGGATTAAACCGATTCTTCCAACAGGTGAGAATATCCGGGATATCATTCTCCGCTACAGGTTGCCGCTTTTGATCCAGGGAAAACCCATCGTGTTCCATGTCATAGAACCAAATCTTATTCGTCGTATCGCCACGAGTAAAGAACAACACTGCCGTCGATACTCCCGCATAAGGCTGAAACACCCCAGATGGCATTGACACCACTCCATCCAGGCGATTTTCTTCAACAATCTTATGACGAATCTCCTGGTGTTGCTTGCTCGAACCAAATAGCACCCCATCCGGTACAATCACCGCACAGCGTCCGCCCATATCCAGCGTTCGCAAAATCAGGTGCAAAAATAGCAGTTCTGACTTCGTGCAGTTAGTTGGCAACTCTAGACCCAGGTCTAATTTACCCTTAGCAGACTGCTTGGCTCTTTTCCCATTAGCAGATTTGTCTTCGGGTTTCCCCTCAACAACTTTCTCCGCGATTTTTCCCTTAAAGGGCGGATTCATCAGCACCAAATCATAGCTTTTCTTATCGGTAAATTCTTTCGAGAGGGTATCCATGTAAAAGAACCGGGGATGCTCGATTCCGTGTAGCATCAGGTTCATCGAGCCGATGCGTAACATGGTCATGCCGGAATCGTTGTCATAGGCAGTAAACGCTTCCTTTTGGAGAAACTCACCTTGCTCAGGAGAAAGCAAATCGCCGATTAACTGCTTTTGCCCCTTGTCGTCGTACAAAATATCCGGGCTGGTGTGGGTTTCTAAAATGTACTCATAGGCATTCACCAGAAAGCCGCAGGTTCCCGCTGCCAAATCCGCAATTCTGTCCCTTGGCTTAGGTTCCCTCATCTCCACCATCATCCGGATAATGTGGCGCGGCGTGCGAAACTGCCCGTTACGCCCCGCAATACTCAGCTTTGACAGCAAGTACTCGTACAAATCGCCCTGAACATCCTGATTCTGTTCGGAGATTTTCAGTGCTGCGATCGCGTTGCAGACTTCAATCAACAAGCGTGGATTATTGATTTTGAACTCAGCACCCTGCATGTACTGCTTAAAAGAACTGCCCTCATTCCCCATTTCCTTCAACCAGGGAAAAACCTTAGTTCTTACATACTCCAGGGCATCTTTCGCCTCTTTGTTAGTCCATTCCCGCCAGCGGATTTCTGGTGGCACAAGGGGCTTATAATCTTGGTTTCGCAGTCTTGCCTGTCGTTGTCGGTCGTCTTCACTCTCGTCCAACCGCTTCAGGAACAGCAAAAAGGAAAACTGCTCGATCGCATCCATTGGATTGGACAAGCCCCCAGTCCAGAGCTTGTCCCAGATTTGGTCAACTTTTGATTTTAAGTCGGGGTCAGTGAGCATTTTCAAACCTTTTTATCTGAAACTGAAATGAAGGAACAGCTTTGGCGATAACTCAAAGCTTGCTATCTAGAAGGATTGCTGAACCAGCCCATCATGCTGCCAACTGGTCGATAAACGCCAGCAATTCATCCACTCCCGTCGATACTTCATCTGGTCAGCTAAGGAAGCAATCACCTGACTCAACTCCTGTGCTGTCGCCGTCTGTAGCTTTTTCGATAGGCACAACTCTACTGCTGCTTGCCGTTGAGGGTCTTGATGTACAAAATCAGGCAAACGGCTAACATCATTAGCAATTGATTCCAGTGTCTCCGGTTTTGCCCCATCGCTCAGAATCTCAAGCTTCAACCGTTCCACTTTACCCGTGAAGGTCGCTGCTGCCATATCGACTTCTGGGATAAACCTCAACAACGGGGCAACTTTCACGCTGAGAAACTTGAGTTTGTCTTTGGTGATGTAACTCCAGAAGGAATCCGACAAAGCCTGTTCAACCTCATTCAACTGCTTTTTGACTGTAAACGAGTCAATTGGAATCTGAGCAATCTGCGATCGCAGGTCAGCAATCACCCGTTGACAGTCCTCTGATTCCTGCTCGCCCAGATACGATTTCAGCAGTTGCACTCTCGTGTTAAAGATTCGCTGAAGTATTGGCAGGGACTGAGCTATATCTTCTTGAGGCTCGACCTCAAAATCATTGTCCCAGAAGTCGATAATCCGAAAGTCCTTCTTGCTGCGCTCAGGCAACCACTCTAAATGCTTGCAGGTCTTCTGGCTGCGGGTTCCCCGCCCAATCATCTGCCACAGCTTAATGTAGGAGTACACTGGCTTCATAAACACCAGATTCACCACCTCTGGCACATCCACTCCGGTGTCCAGCATATCCACCGAGATGGCAATTCGAGGCATATTCTGAGTTTTGAACTGGTTGGTTAACTTACCTTTGTACTCCGTTTTATGCGTAACGACTCGCACCAAGTCGGAATACTGAGGATATAGTTTTTCAAACACCTTACACAGGCGCAAAGCGTGAGACTGACTCAGAGCAAATACGATTGTTTTTCCCGGTAACTGCCCCGACTCATCCTTATAGCAGACCTCCATAATTTCTTCCCATTGCTTGCGTAGGGTATCTGCATTGCTAACCTTTTTCTCTAACTCTGAGCCAGAATAATCAACGTCATCCGGGTCAATCCCCTGCTCGATTAGGGCGTTACGATCGGCTTGGCTCATTCTTGCCCCTTGAATCCCCTCGCGTTGCAAGTTCGTCTGAGCCTTATACAGTCTAAAGTCAACCAGGTACTTTTCTTTAACCGCTTGACTGTAGGGGTAATCAGAGGTCGGGATACGGTCAAAGCAGTGAAAGGTGTTGAAGGTGTTGCGATTAACAAATCCCGCTGGGGTAGCCGTCAATCCAATCATCCGTCCGTCAAAGTAGTCCATCACCTCTTGGAAGAGGTTAAAGATTGACCGATGCACCTCATCAAAAATAATCAGGTCAAATAAAGGCAGGAGTGAACTGTTTAAAGCAGTTCCTCAGCGTTTTATCTGTTACTACATAGAGTCGTTTCGTCTTATCAATGTTATTGGTTGTGATGCGATCGCAAGGTTCATTAGGGATATGAGCCTCAAAACCATCCATCAACGCTTGATCGACCAAATTATTCCGATCTGCGACAAACAACACCTTTCGGGTTTGGTTCGCTCTCAAAAACAGGTCAACGATTGACATGGCGGTGCGAGTTTTCCCCGTTCCCGTCGCCATCACCAACAAAGCACGCCGCTTTCCTTCATCAAATACTTCACAAACTTGTCGAATCGCCTCCTGCTGATACACCCGTCCCGCAATCTGAAGATTAACCGACACGTTCATCAACGAAATTTTGTTCTGGCGAATGTAAAGCAAATTCTCCAAATCGTCTAGCGAGAAAAAGCCAGCCACTTGCCGCTTAGCCGTATTCCCCACATCCCAAAAATAAATCTCCTGCCCATTGGTCATAAAGGCAAATGGACGAAAACTCTGATGCTTCTCGATTTCCTTGACGTAATACTCAACCTGCGTCTGAGCAATCTGTGGCTCGAAACTCTGTCGTTTTGCCTCAACAACGGCGATTACATCACCGTTAGCACGATAGAGACAATAATCCGTAACACCATTCCAAAGCTCTGCATTGTACCCATCTACCGGAACTTCAATTCCGACCTGGTTTTTCTCCTTATCTAGATTCCATCCCGCTTTCACTAGCGCTGGATCGATTAAATCTTTTCGAGTATTCGCTTCATTGCGAGACATTCAGAATCTCCGAAAACTGGTTAGAGCAACTGCGCTACTCTTAGTGTTCCCAGTTACCAAGGCGTGAGTAACAATCAACTATTATGGCTTCTGTCTTGACTTTTTGCCAAAAGTATGAAACTCGATTCTTTACCTTAAAGCTATAGGAAGAGTGAGCGAACAGCCTTCAGAGTAAAGCGCGAAGTGCGATCGCCTGACAGCCCTTGGGGCATCCTACGGCAGGCGCTGTCCTCACTAAAGCTCCGGTTTGGGCAATCGCTTCGTGCAAGCCTTGGGCAAATCGCCCCAGTTAATTACTTAGGGGTTTCAATTTTGGCAGTTCTTATCCGCTTGACAATCCTTGCCCAAGTCCAACCGTAATCGCTTCCCATCATCAGCCAGCGAATCCAATCAATTGAAGGCTCGTTTTCGTATCCCCACCCTCGTTCTCTCGTATTGAATTCGTTATTTTCAAAATAATCTAATATCTCATATATATCTCGGATGCTGATTGGGCTTGCCGAGGCAAGAAGTTGGGGTATCCTAAATTTCTGCGTCCCTCCATACTTCTCATATAAATAAATGCCTCGCTCCGCCGCCTGACTCACTGCCTCTGGCGGAAACAGCTTGTCTTGTTCGTCTTGGCTGCTATTAGCTTTAATCCGTCGTTTATCTTGGGGAGTGTTAATTGTGTACTTAATAGCGGTGACTTGAAACCGGAGTATTGGCTCAATGGGAGCTGCATCCATTTTTATTTACCAAAGTAAGGGATGGGATGAGAGCTACTCCTGTTTTCCCAATACTGTTAGCGTAGGTGCTAAAGGCTTATCAGTATAGGTGAGAGAAGCCTCAATGCTTTAATCCTACAACTAGCGGATAATCCGGGGCATCACTCAACACCAACTCTCTGGATCAGGAATGAGCGATCGCCTTACAGCCCTTCTCTTCTCCTGTCGGAGACGCTCCGCGAACGAGACGCTACGCGGTTTGCACTGGGCTTCGCCCCGCTAGGCTAACGTGCCGCTAGGCTAACGCCTCGAAGAGAGCTAACGCTAACATGCCCGTAGGGCTGTACGGGCATCTTACGGCAGGCGCTATCCTCACTAAAGCTCCGGTTTGGGCAATCGCGCCAGCGCTAGCCTGCGGCTCATCGCACTCATTCACAAGAACTACGGCCTAATTCTTGTGCTTTTCTGTCCCGTTCTTGTCGCCTTTCCTTTGCTATTATCTGCCGCTTTTTCATGGAGGTAAACTTCATGCCACAGCGCTTACAACAACCCTGTTCCCACTCAAATGGCAGCGCAAATTTCTCATCACAGGCAGGGCATCTAGATATCAGTGGTAGTTGGTGTTTCTCACAGTATTCGGTTGATTGGAACTGCCAATGGATACGGTGATAGGGAGCTTCACGGTAACATACAGCACATAGGCGAGTTGAGCGAGTCACCATTACCTCACCGTTTGGCGGACACAAGGCTTCAAGCTTACTGACTTCTACACCAATCAGCTTACTCATCGCCTCCAACTCTTTCCGAGTCGGACGCGGATTGAAGCGGAACTTCTCCCAGCGCGATACAGCAGTACCAATCCCCGCTTTTTTACTCAAACTCCCCGGAGCCGATATATTCACAATTTCCTGACGGCGAAATCGTCCGAAGTAGTGGCTAATGCTTTCTCCTTCAAACGGCTCAAGATACCAGGGTGGATGTTGGGGGGCTTCAGTTTCCATTTCTTAAACCTACGAATACTCTCAATCAACAGATGTTTTGACTTAAACCTGTTTAAGTTTGGATATCGGTTGAAATTGAATGCCTAATGCTTGGGATATATTTTGAGGGTTAATTTGAGCCTTAGGATGGTCAAGCCTCCAAATAGCAATCTCACGTAGATGTTCATATAAGGGTCTGAGCTGACCTTGAGAAGCCTCGTGCAGCAGCGCAACGATCTGAGCATTCGAGTCCAATTTCAATGGCTTCGTCCACTTTAACCCTGATTTTTCCCACTCTCCGATTACAGTCGCTGTATCATCCTGAGACAGTAGATTAAACGGGTGATACTTCAAAAATGTATTATGTATATTGATGTATCTTTTCTTTTTATTAGAGTTTGGATCGAGAATATCGTTTAAGTAGGGAGGACCTGTCAAAATCACCGAAATCTTCAGTTTTTCCGAAATTCTTACAAGCTCATTAAAAGCTGCAAATGATAATAACTCTGCCTGATTGACAATCAATATTTTGACCCCATACCCTTTAAGGGTTCCCCATGTCCGCGCACGCAAATCTCGTAGGGGTCTACAATCAAAAGGATTGGAAAGAAACTCCAGAATCAGGAGAAATAAATCGGTAGGGCTGCCATGTTGTTCCATCTCAATATACGCAACTGGGGCAGGAAGCTGTAAAAAATCACCTCGACGCTTTATACGCTTCTTCGTGTAGTAATCTAACGCTTTTGATAAACCCAACCGATCAAAGGTAGTGACACGGGCACAGATTTTGAGGTCACGCCAGTAATCCAGGCGGTCAAATAAATCCTGATCTCGTTGCACTCCTACATACGTCTCAATCCGACCAATTCGCTCAACCTCGGCTTGTTGTTCAGGCGATCGACTTGGTTGCTGCCCAGGCTGCTGGATAGCTACATTCGCCTGAGTATTGCCAGCCCCTTCAGCATCGACTTTTTGCTGGGGCGAGTGGCGTGGTTCCTCCTCCGGTGGCTGGATGGCTGCGTTGGATTTGCTCATCTTCGTTTACCAGTTGTCTTCCATGAACTCATCCCAGTCAGGAACTACAAACAGCGCAGGCTTGACTGGCATTTCAGTTTGTTCATATACAGACTCTACACCCTCAGAGGGTGAGGAGGCGATCGCTTCGGTAACAGTTTTTCCCTTCTTTTTGCCTTTTGAAGAATCCTCTGGATGTAACTCCACAATCTTGGAATGAGTGGACTTACTTGTAATGCGACGTTGTTCAGACTTTCGCCGTCCTTTGACAGTTTTTGCTTGCTCAATCGAAGAGGTGTACAAATCCCGTTGCTGTGCCAGTATTGAGGACTGATCGATCGCTTTACCTTCATCACGAATCTTTTTCTTCCTATCCTCCCACTCCTTCAAAGACAACCGCTCCTCCTCCAAATCCCTAGCCCTGATAGTGCCCAGATACTTCGAGGGTTGACCGCTTTTCTCCCGCGTGTAGGCGAGAATGTAAACGATATTGCTCGGATTGTATCTAAGAGTAACCTGGTAGCCTTCGTAATCCTTTAGGAAATTCGCTGCCTTGTCGTATCGCCAATAACCCTCTTCATCCCTGCTCAAACTAGCTGTATAGACTAGCCCTACAAACTCTATGCTTCCACGCTCTTGAACTTTTCGCTTTGCCTCCTTCATTAAACAGATATCGAGTTCTCGCTCATGGTTAGGCATTCTTAGCTTTCCACCAATTAAGCCTACCCACCATCGTTCTTGACGAGGTGTTTTCTCCTGGTCTTTTCGGACTTTGGGATAAAAATGGTAATTGTGGTGATCGACAAAATGCCGCACTAATCTTCTCTCATACTCCTCGTAGACAACACAAGCCTTCTTCTCTGGATTCTTTGGGCGCTCCTTCAAGGAACCTCCCTTAAAACCCAGTACCAGTGAGGCAAATTCGGTTTTCAGTCCTAAAAATAATCGCTCTACCACTCCACCTTGCTCAGTGTAGAGACGAAGGCGCATTTTAAAGTCTAAATCGGCAGCAATGTGTCTTAGATGTGCCGACTTAAATTCCTTGGCTCTATCAGTGACAATATACTCAGGTAGTCCACAAACGTCCCACTTTTCTCGGAGTTGGTACTCTTCACCGTAATGTTTCGGCAAAATGGCATGTCGGAGTGCTAAGGCAACTTCATGGGAACCTGGAGATTCAAAGCCCATGTGATAGCCCATTACACAACCTGAGAAGGTATCGATGACTGAGGTAATCCAAGCACAATTGATTAGCTCCCCATTGGCGTCTACCAGTAAGTTATCTAACTTGGTATGGTCAGTTTGCCAAACTTGATTGCTACGTGTAACGACGATATCGCCATCAGTTGTTTTGACGATGAGTCCTGGTCCTTGCCCTGGATTCCGAACCTTTCGCTTTTTCTTTTCGATGTGCGGGTCTAAGACCTTGTAAACGAACATATGCGAAGGATATTCACCGTCTTTCAACCCTAACTCCAGTTCAGCATGTCCCTTGACTTGGTTATAGACAAGGTTTGGGGTCATGCCTAGACCTGCTTTTTTAGCCTGCTTATAAGTCTTGGTGATGAACTCTATCCAGTACTCAACACTATGCTTCCAGCGCTTACAGCCTTTGAGTTGACCTGCATCAGATCGAGTCGTTCTAGCTATTGCAGCTAAACCCTCCTTCTCAACCTTCTCTAACCACCGCGTTATCGTTCTAGGATGCTTTTCTAGTCGGTCTGCCCACTGTTGGATTTTCTCTTGCTTGAGTTCGTCAGCAGCTTGGAGAATCTCCTCAATCGCCTCAATCTTACGCATTACCTCCCGTTTTTCATCCAGGTCTTCAATCAGCTCAATCAGGATTTTGTGTTCCTGAGTGGGTGGCTGTTCTTGGTCTGTTTGAGAAGTTTCGGCATCTTGAGCCGGCGATATTTCTGCTAATTCCATAAGATTGCTGGGGAAAAGGCAGTTATCTATTTAAAATTATTTTGGTCGATTTTGGGAAAAAGGCAAATAAATATTTAAACTTAGCAAGTAGATAAAAAAGACACAAAAAAGCCTGAAGCTCAATTTCACAAAGCTTTTCAGGCTACAAAACTAGATTGACACTAAGTGTTTAAACTGGACAAATAGCTGTTTAATGGACAAAAGAATAGGATGGCATCTAAAAATTTGGGAAGTGGTTTACTTTAAAAATAACAAGAGGGGCATTGGTGAGGCAAAAAGGCTGGAAACCTTCATTTAAAATGTTTCCAGCCTTTTTTGGCTATAACAGCAAAAGGGAAATTAATTCTTTAAAGTGGAAATTAATGATTTAATGGACACACGAGTACATAAGCTCTACAAAAGGAGAGGTAGCTTACACCACCTCTCCTCTTATTTCTACCTCAGACTACTCTAGCTAGAAGCCTCTTAGAAGCGACCACGGGCATTGGTATTAGGCTTGTGAATGATGAAGCTCAGCACTTGGCACTGCTTCACATTATCAAAACCCACCACACGGATGTAAGAATCGCGATAGTCAGAACGGCAAGCATCCACTTCAGCCATCACTTCTTGAGTGTTGCGAGCTTTGAAAAGGGGCAGCTTCCACAATGTCCAGTAGTGATGCTCTGGTTCTGAATTGTCGCTGAATTCTACAGCCGGGATATACCCTTGATCCAAAATGTATTGGACTTGCTTGACAATCTGGGAATCGGTCAGCGGGGGTAAGTAGGAAAGGGTTTCAAAACGACGCTCTTTCGGTAAAGTTTGCATGGGTTAGGTGTGTTTTTTGAATTAGGGGTGTGCAACAGGTGACCTTGGTATTCGCCAAATCGGTCACCTAAATTAGCTTTCCGAGTCCGTTGGCTGTTCGGAACTGGACGGGGGTTCAGAAGCGGTGAGTTGTGTAATCCGCTCTAGATGTTGACGTCGATGTTCCATATTTGACTGCTGGATGGCAGCACGCACCATTTCTGGTAAGTAGTCTGCCACTTCCTCCGCCAAGTGCTGCCGCACGGTCATGATCCGAAGCGCCAGATCTTGCTTTTCCTGAAGTAATGCCCGGATGAAAGCTTCTCCATCTTGGACACTAATCTTGGAGGAGAAGCCATGCAGCCAAAGTGACTGAGGTGGGTCAGTTTCACTTAGTTGGTCCATGACGACCCGCAGTGCTTGATAGGTCATATAACTGCTCAACGTCTTGGCAGCGTCCTTGGCAACTCGTTTTAAATCCATCTTCTGACCCCAGCCTTTTGAAGTATGAAGTATTAAGTATGAAGTATGACAGTTCATACTTCACACTGTACACTTCACGCTTGATCAGACGGTGTCCATCGCTTCAAACTCGAACTTGATTTCCTTCCACAGTTCGCAAGCTGCCGCCAACTCAGGACTCCACTTGCACGCTTCACGAATCACATCGCCGCCTTCACGGAACAGGTTGCGACCTTCGTTACGAGCTTGGATACAAGCTTCTAGCGCCACACGGTTAGCGGTAGCACCAGGAGCATTACCCCATGGGTGACCCAGAGTACCACCACCGAACTGGAGGCAGGAATCATCACCAAAGATTTCCACCAACGCAGGCATGTGCCAAACGTGAATACCACCGGAAGCCACAGGCATTACTCCAGGCATGGAAGCCCAGTCTTGAGTGAAATAAATACCCCGTGCGCGGTCTTGTTCAATATGGTCTTCGCGCATCAGGTCAACGAAGCCCATGGTGATACCTTTTTCACCTTCGAGCTTACCAACTACGGTACCGGAGTGGAGGTGGTCACCACCAGACATCCGCAGACACTTAGCAAGAACACGGAAGTGGATACCGTGGTTCTTCTGACGGTCGATTACAGCGTGCATCGCACGGTGAATGTGTAGCAGGACACCGTTGCGGCGGCACCACTTAGCCAGGGAGGTGTTAGCGGTGAAACCACCCGTTAGATAGTCGTGCATGATGATGGGCGTCTTGATTTCCTTAGCGAACTCAGCACGCTCCATCATTTCTTCACAGGTGGGGGCGGTGACGTTGAGGTAGTGACCTTTGATTTCACCGGTTTCAGCCTGTGCTTTCTCAATGGCTTCTTGGACGAACAGGAAGCGATCGCGCCAGCGCATGAAGGGCTGGGAGTTGATGTTTTCGTCGTCTTTGGTGAAGTCTAGACCACCGCGCAGGCACTCATAAACCGCACGACCGTAGTTCTTCGCAGACAGACCTAGCTTGGGCTTAATCGTACAACCGAGCAGAGGACGACCGTACTTGTTCAGCTTGTCACGCTCAACGGTAATCCCGTGAGGTGGGCCTTGGAACGTCTTCATGTAAGCGATGGGAATCCGCAGGTCTTCCAAGCGCAGTGCACGCAGGGCTTTGAAACCAAATACGTTACCCACCAAAGAGGTGAGCAAGTTGGTGACAGAACCTTCTTCAAACAGATCCAAAGGATAGGCGATAAAGCAGATGTACTGGTTGTCTTCCCCAGGCACCGGCTCGATATCGTAACAACGACCCTTATAGCGATCGAGGTCAGTCAGCAAGTCTGTCCACACAGTCGTCCAGGTACCAGTGGAAGACTCAGCGGCAACAGCAGCACCCGCTTCTTCTGGAGGAACCCCAGGCTGTGGAGTCACGCGAAAAGCCGCCAGGACATCAGTATCTTTAGGGGTGTAATCCGGAGTGTAATAAGTTAATTTATAATCTTTTACCCCGGCGTCGTACCCAGCTTTTGACTGAGTGCTGGTTTTAGAGTAAGACATGTTTTCCTTCCTTAGGAGCGACTGAATGTTGCAACAGGTATATGCATTGACAACGGTTGTAGATTCTGCCCTGAATTTTTGGAACAAAAATCTTTTAATAAGGCTTGCCTAATAAGCCCTGCTCAGGGTGCAACACCACACCCAATTTTCCCTTGTTTTGGCTGTTGCCTGGGAGTACCTAACCCAATGCTATTTGACCACAAAATTGACCACTAAAGAGCATCTTTTTGTAAACAAGGCTTAACTGGATAGGTAGCGCTTAATTTCTTAATTGTTTTGTAACTATAGCAAGAATTCAATAAGTTATAATTCAAATCTTCTGTTGTTTTTCATAAACTTTTTTTATATATGAGAAGAACCATCACATCTTGTAAAGTTTTGTTAAAAAAGTGAATTGATGTCCCGTTTAGAGATAGAGAAAAAATATCAGGCTTGGCCTTCTACTCATCAAGCATCCAGAAGCGATTAAATATAGGGATACTTGTAAATATAGGAATACTTGCACAATAGCAAGCTTATTCAGGAAGGCAGAGAGAACCGCGATGGCGTTTTTAACAGCCCATATCCGTTTTTTGATGAGTGTGACATTACTAGGGTTGAGCTTAGCCCACCCAAGAGCGATCGCTCAAACGTTGGTGCAGACGAATAGTGAGTCAGATTTTCCCGAAACTTACACTGACCCAGGCAGGCAGACGCCCGTCTACACGGGCGACCCACCACCGCCATTAAATGAGCCATTGTCCCCAGAACGATTACGCCAAGACACCGCACCTCTGCCGACTGATTTCCGCATCAGTGCCTTGCAACCCGACTTTACCGGCGACCTTTGGGTGGGAGCTTGGACAGGGTTAGCCAGAATTAACCCCAATAGCGGACGCTTGTTAGCACGCATAACGCTGCCGAATTACACGATTGGTGCGTTAGCCCAAGATAAAGTCGGACGCATTTGGGTGGGCACTTATGAAGGATTGTTGCGCGTAGACCCCCGCAGTAATGAGGTGACGGCACAGAATTTCACCTTACCTTCTAACCGCGTGTTGTCATTGTTGCTCGATCGCCGGGGCTATCTTTGGGTAGGAAGCGATCGCGGTCTTACCCTGATCAGTCCCGACCAAGGATTATTGATGACGACCGTACAAAAACTCCCCGGTGTCAGCGCTAACGCCCTAACTTTAGATCAAGATGGTCAGCTTTGGGTGGGTACCCTAGAAGGACTTGTGCGTGTCGATACCGCCAGTGCTTTAGTCATCGGTCGCATCCCCAGCCTGCCTGGAACCACTGTACAAACCTTAGCGCTATCACCCGATGGTAAACTTTGGGCTGGAACTCCCAACAGTTTACTCGTCATTGACCCAGAAACACGAGAAGTCCTACGCTCCGTTACTCCACTGCGAGGACGCAATGTCACCTCTGTGCGCTTTGCTAAAGATGGGACTGTTTGGGTGGGGACAGATAACGGCTTGTTGAAACTAAAACCGGATAGTGGTGCCGTACTGGGTGAAGTTCCCGATCTTCCCTCTAGTCGTGTTCTTGTCTTGTCGCCTGACACTGGTAACAAATTGTGGGTGGGAACAACCGAAGGATTAGCCTGGGTGAGTCAGACCACAGGTCAGGTCAGACCGCATTTAGCCTTCACTCGTGACAATCCTAGAGAAAGTTTTTAACTTGACTGATTAACTCGCTTCATCACAACCACAGCACTAAAATCAAATGGCAGTTACAACCCAGCAACTAATTCAATGGAAGCAACAGGGGCGTCCGATTGTGGTGCTGACGGCTTGGGACTATGCGGTTTCCCAGTTGTTGGATGCGGCTGGCGTCGATATACTCCTGGTTGGAGACTCGCTGGCAATGGTCACGTTGGGTTACCCAACCACACTCCCCGTAACGCTGGAGGAAATGCTGCATCATACTAAAGCCGTGTGTCGAGGTGTTAAACGGGCGTTAGTGGTGTGTGACTTACCGTTTTTGAGTTATCAGGAAAGTCCTCAGCAAGCGATTCATTCAGCCGGTCGCGTGTTGAAGGAAACTGGAGCACAGGCGGTGAAGTTAGAGGGTGGATATCCTCGCATGGCTCAAACCGTCGCTCAGTTAACCTCGGTGGGAATTCCCGTGATGGGTCATGTGGGGTTGACACCTCAATCGGTGCATCAGTTGGGATACCGACAGCAGGGGAAAACAGCGGACGAGGGAGAGCGGATTTTGCAAGAAGCGATCGCACTTTATGAAGCGGGTGCTTTTGCTATCGTTTTAGAGCATATTCCTGATGATTTGTCAATGCGGATTACGCAAAAGCTGCCCATTCCCACAATTGGAATTGGTGCGGGGTCGCATTGCGATGGCCAAGTATTAGTAACATCTGATGTGTTGGGACTTTCAGATCGGATGCCGCCATTTGCCAAGTCTTATGTGAATTTGCGGCAGATGATTACCCAAGCCGTAGAGGATTATAGTCGTGAGGTGCGAGAGCGACAATTTCCGGAGGATGTTAATTAAATAAATTAAATAAAGGTTCTGTTGAGTCAGCATGACCCAAGTTACAACTAAGCGCTTTACATTAGCTGAATATCATCGCCTGATTGAATTAGGTTTTTTAACTGAAGATGATCGGGTGGAGTTGATTCGGGGAGAATTAGTACAAATAGCAGCTAAGGGCACGCGCCATTCAGTTTGCAATACTAAATTGGCACGCGAGTTGGAGCGGTTAGTAGACAATCTCGCTGTTATTCGTGGACAAGAACCCATCATATTGGCTACTAATAGTGAGCCAGAACCAGATGTTGTAATTGTACGAGGACAGCCTGATGATTATTTATTGAATCATCCCTATCCCAAGGATATTCTATTGCTAATTGAAGTATCAGATTCAACTTTAGTGTATGACCAGACTGTAAAGCTATCGTTGTATGCAGAAGCTCAGATTCAAAATTACTGGATTATGAATTTGGTGGCTAATCAAGTAGAACGTTATACTCAGCCTTATCAAGATAGTCAAGGGAATTTTGGTTACCGTATCAGACAGATTGCTTTACGGAATGGAATAGTGACAATCCCTGGTTTTTCCGACTTATTGCTGGATCTAAATTTGGTGTTTCCAGGGTTATGAAGATGACGCAGTGCCAGGTATCGGAAAGCTAGAACGGGCATGGGTTCGTGGAAATCGTCTCGGTAGCAAATACTTACAGAAACCTGAAACCCTAACACGTCACAGTAGACAAGTCTCGACGCGAGAGAAGAGACTTCTCCAAAAAGAGCCACGAGAACTCGCCTCCGCTGAGGGTATATCGAAATAGTTGGATAGCGCAATCAACGAACGTGGGATCTCCACGGAACGATCCCACCCAAGTGGGAGATGCCCTTGGGGCGCATTCAGTGTGAAGGTGATTTCGCTGTAGCTCAGCCATTGCTCCTCTTTCTTCAGCCCCAGCCATTTACTTTCCCACTTTAGCCATCCCACGCGCTCGCCGAACTTTTTAAATATTTCATAGTTGTCTTTGTCCGGTTTACCAGCGACGCTCTCCCAGATACGCTTTTGGACACTAAATGCAAAGCGTCCATTGCTGTATTTTACCCAGAGCTGGTCGATGGTACGTAAATCTGTACAGGGAAATTTTTCGATGGACTCGATTTGGAGATAGCGTTCTTGTTCTCGATTAGCTGCCTTGAGCATGACCGCTACAGTTTCCTGATCTGCCTCTTTCCACTTCCCCGATGCTAGTAAATCCCGCAGCTTAGTGTAGTTTACATCTCGTTCAGATCTGAGGTCATCAGTCTCAGATGGTTGCTTGGATGGAGTTGTGGGAGTAGATTGCTGCTGTTGTCGCTGTCTCTGTGCTTCATTTTGCTGTTGTCTTTGTGCTTCCTGTTGCTGCTGATATTCCGCTTCTTTATCGGCAGTAATCTGTTCTTGAATGGGTGCTACATCTTTACCTCTATGATTGGGAACTTGTGTTTTCGACGTTAAATTGTCTTGACGAGTATCAATCAGTTGACCTTTTTCCCAGATTATAGGGGTCAAATATTCGGGACTACGTTCTAGTTCTAGTCGAATAGCATTACAGCCAAGTTTATAAGCAAATTTAAAAGGTTTTCCAGCACCCAGAGCCGCGTAGAAACCTACTGAGAACTTAATTGCAGCATTATCACCAATTTCCTTGCTCATAGCAATTACATAATCAATGTGTTGTGCAATGGCTTCAGCTTGGAATTTTGAGTAACACGCATTGAGAACGACACACTCAACTTGCTCGGCAAACAACTCGAAAAGTTCAGCCAGTCCCTCTGAATCTACTAACTTTTCTTGACCAATCGCATCTTCAAATACTAAGCCGTCTTGTCCTGCTCCGTGTCCGCTAAAGTGAACAATGTGCGGATCGAAGTCCAACATAGCCTGTTGTATGTCTATTGGACGGACTGCACCTGCTGCATTTATGGGTATCTTGCCGTATCCGGCTAGACGTAACCGTTCCTTAATTTCGCGCTCTTCTTCTTGCAGGCGAAGATTCTTTGTGCCTTTAGGATTAGCTGCCAGCAGTAGAATTGATTTCATTGAAGTGCGATCGCTCATTCCAGAGAATCTTGATAGTTGTTACTGAGTGCTTAGCTATCTCACTTGGGTTCGGCTCGTTTGAACGTAAGTTTAATCGCGCCTTTGCTTGCAGCCTTACCCCCAGTCCCCATTAGCTTGATTTCACCTTCGCCGCTAATTTCTACTGACAGCTCAATTTCATCCAACTGCATTCCGGGGTTGTTCTTTTGAGTTTCCTGTTCAGCTTGGTGGAATATCCGACTCACTGACTTCAGGAAACGAGACATTTTTTGCTCTAGCGCGGGAACAGAAACCTTGACTCCCTTTTCTTGTGCAACTTCTCGATAACTTCTGTGTGGATCAGAACCTTGAGAAGCATCATCCGTAACAATCCAAATTGTCTCTACGTTGGATTCGTCAACCATCCTAGCCCCGTAAGAATTTCTGTGTATACGCTATGCTAATTCAATTTACGTTTTTCTCTCAGCCAGCTCAGGCTAAAAAAAATTAGACGCATCTATCTAAAGTATAAAGTTGGAAAATCCTTGATCTCAGGAGTCTGTGCCTGCGCTTCAAAACCTTAAATAGTACATAAGATCAGAAATTAACTGAGCACTAAGTGAAAGGCGTCGCTGCAAATCGACAAGATTACGATAATTACCCCCTTCACTGCGATTCTGTACAATCGCTCTTGCCAAAAACAAATCAACTCCTGGAATTTTCGTTAATTGTTCAATTGAAGCTGTATTCGGATTAATCGGTACAGGGGTTAAGTCGCTATCCGAGTCGTAGTAACAAAAGCTGAGAATCGGTTGCAATGGTTTGATTCGCCCGACGGAAATCCCTAAAGCAGCGGCAATATCTTCTAGACAGCAAAACTGAACCCCCATTTGAGTCAGTTCAACCAGCGATCGCGCTTGATGAATCGATATTCCTGGCAGTCGCAACCAGTCATCCACACTCGCTTGATTCGCATCAATTTTAATACCCAGTTTGGCTGCCACGACAATTTCTTCTGCCGATTGCAGCCGATAATAAGGGTCACTCTCCAGTCGCGCCCGAATTAGCTGCCAATTTTGGGAAGGTTGTCCTGGGGGACTCAGCCAGTTAAATAGTGCCATGGGTTTTAGGCAATGCGATCCAGTAATTGGCGGCGTTTTTGCTCAAATTCATATTCGGACATTAGTCCATCTTGGCGCAGTCGATCAAGTTCTCTCAAGGCATCGGCGATCGCACTAACCTGCGCTGGGTCAACCGCTACGGTTTGATTAGCTACCGAAGGAGCCGCTTTCAGGCCCAGGTTGAAATTATTGTCAAACTCCTCTGCACCTTGGGCAAGATACCAAAATCCTTCAATTACACTGGCGATATGAGGAACAGGTGTCCACCAAAGCAGCAAATACACGATGCCCCAAAATGGCTGCCCCAGATAAAACTTATGGAACCCGGCAATAGGTATCACCATCCCACTAAACGCTAAGACAGCAGCGACTGTTCGATTTTTCGGCTTGCTCAACATACTTGCTTTTACCCCTAGGAATGGCTTGGCTTAAACAATGGCGAGTGCTAAGGGATTTGCGGCAAGACATTCTTACTCAAAAGTAAGTCACCTTTGGCGATCGCATCTAACATCTCCCCAACCGCTCCACCTGTGCCATATTTATAACCCAGAGCTTGCGCTATCTGGTCTAGTGCCTCCTTTGTTTCAGGTTCAATTCTCCAATGAGACTGTATTTTACCTAGTTGTTTGCGTGGCATACCGACACTCAATTTACTGCAATACTGGCACTCAGTTACAAAATAACATAATGCCTAGCTGCCCAGTGTCGTTAGGTCCCAGCCATCTGGGTGAGGTAAGCGCTCACTTATGAATACGGTAAACCGAAGTTTGCGGAAGTTAAGTGCTGCACTAGAATGTGACTAACAGCAGCCGTGTAACCCACTCATCGGTGAACAGATAAGAGCAATGGGGTTTTTTGACTCAGATATTGTCCAACAAGAAGCTAAACAGCTGTTTGAAGATTACCAATCCCTAATCCAACTGGGAGGCAGCTATGGCAAATTTGATCACGAAGGGAAAAAGATTTTTATCGAGCAGATGGAAGCGCTGATGGAGCGCTACCGTATTTTTATGAAACGCTTTGAGTTATCTGAGGACTTTATGGCTCAGATGACAGTGGAACAACTTAAGACCCAGCTTGGTCAGTTTGGCATTACACCTCAGCAAATGTTCGACCAAATGAACATGACTCTGGAACGAATGAAATCAGAGCTAAAAAAGCAACCCTGAGACTCAGCTATACCGTGCCTAAGCACTAGTCTTTTGTCGCCGTAGCCTAGGCGTAGTGCCAAGAAGTACTTTCAGCGCTTCCTATGAGGTGGCTGTTGGCTAACCCTTATTTATGGGTTTCGTCTGATGTGTGACTTCTGAGTGTGCTCACCCAAAAGTAGAGTGTGTCAACTCGCTCTAGATTTAGGGACGATTAAACTTAGAAGGGGCTGGGAAGCTTTGCACTGGCTCGTTCTTCAACGCTTTTAGCATAAAGTTTCGCCAAATGGGTGCCGCATATTGACCGCCCGTTGCTCCACCGCCGAGGGGTCTGTTGTTATCATTGCCAATCCAAACAGCGGTCGATAACTGCGGTGTATACCCAACAAACCAAACATCTCGCTCCGATGAGGTCGTACCCGTTTTACCTGCGGCTGGGCGTCCGATTTGTGCTGCTTTTCCGGTACCACCATTAATCACGCCTTGCAGCACGTTCGTGAGAGAAGCAGTAGCCCAAGGATCGAGTACTAACCTGGGTTTAGGGGTGTTATCTAACAAAACATTGCCCGTGCTGTCGGTCACTCGGACAATAATTGTTGTGTCAGAATACCAACCATTACTGGCAAAGGTGGCATAAGCTCCTGCCATTTCCAAGGGGGTTAAGCCAATGGCTCCCAGTGGCAAGGAAGTGACTGGCTCCATGGGGCTTTTAATGCCCAGGGTGCGGCAGGTTTCAATCACTTTATCTAGTCCGACAGCTCTCCCGATTTTGACGGCGGGAACGTTAGCCGATACGGTTAAAGCCGTGCGAATGGTCATTGCACCCGAATAACCCCCACCGTAGTTTCGGGGAGAGTACCAGCCGCTACCATCCCGATAGCTCACTGGGGTATCCATGACGGTGGACGAAGGGCCATATTTGCCAGTGGCAAAGGCTGTGTAATAAACAAAGGGTTTAAAGGCAGAACCGGGTTGGCGTTTGGCTTGGCTCGCTCGGTTAAACTGGCTCTTTTTGTAACTCACGCCGCCAACCAGCGCTTTCACAAAATGTGTCCGAGGATCGACGGCAGCTAGGGCAACTTGACCCGCATAAAGCCCACGGTAACGAATATTGGCATAGGAACTGGCAACAGTTTGTTCAGCCATCTCCTGGAACTTGGTGTCAATTGTCGTTTGGACGCGCATCCCACCTTTGAGGACAGCCTCGCGACCAAACCGCTCATTCAACTCACTGACAACGGCTTCTGTGATAAATGGAAGCTTACTCGTCCGCCAAGAAGTTAGCTTGCCTATATTCAGCTTTTGTTTACGAGCCGCTTCTGCTTCGGTGGCTGTAATCCAGCCTAGGGTTTCCATCCGGTTTAAAACAATACCTTGTCGTTCTTTGGCGACTTTGAGGTTCACAAAAGGACTGTATTCTTCCGGAGACTGAATCAATCCGGCTAGCATCGCCGACTCTGCCAAGTTGAGTTGATCAGCCGTTTTAGAAAAATAGCTTTGGGCAGCGGTTTGAATCCCATAATTGTTGTGACCCCAATAGATTTGATTGAGGTACATTTCCAAAATCTGGTCTTTGGTGAAGATTTGCTCAAGTCGGATAGCCATCACCGCCTCAGCAATTTTGCGGCTAAACTTACGCTCTGGCTTGAGAAATAAATTTTTCACCAACTGCATGGTTAGGGTTGAGCCACCTTCAACCACTGTATTCTTTTCCCAGTTGATTAAGAGCGCCCGCCCCACACTATTGGGGTTAATCCCATGATGCATGTAAAAGTGGCTGTCTTCCATCGCGAGTACAGCTCGCTTGAGTACAGGGTTGATTTGGTCTAACTTGACAACTTCGCGATTGGCTTCACCGTGGAGACTGGCTAATTCCTTGCCCTTAATGTCATAGATATAAGTCGTTTCTGAGGGCACGTAGCCCCGTAGCACTCTGACATCTGGAAGATTGCGGAAGCTGGTTGCCAAGCCAACAAGCCCACCGGCAACGATTGAACTCGTTAGCATGGTGATGCCGAGGATGGTTCCACCTGCGACCTGAGCAACTCCCTGTACAAAGTGGAAAACGGATGATGAGCCGCTTTTGGTATCTTGTTTTTGTTGAACGGTGCTAGATGACACGGCGATTTCACTTCCTCACTCAAAAAAAAGACTGAACGCACAAGGGAAAGTAACTTTATATCAATACTTTCTATAGATAATTACAGAAATTTATAGCAATAGCAGGATGACAGAGAAGGTGAATTTCCCAAAAAGCCTCTTGAGGACTACTGATGCCTTGAGACGGTATGCTGACCTTGTGAGCCCAGCGAAGAATCTGTTTGAGGACTTGTGATACTGAACTTTCGTGAATCATAGCGAGTTGGTGCTTAAGTCCGAGTCTTAATAGCTCCCATACAGCGTGGGTACGTAAGCCATAAAATCTAGGGCAATGAGGACGATACGGCTGTTGCCCCCAAGCCATGGGGCACAGTACGGGACTCGATGCGTTTGCGCTAGCCTGCTTAGGAACCTTGGCTGCGCCAATACTTATTGTCGCTCTTGTGTATTCTGAAAGAGAAGTCATACAGTAACGACTGCCAAAGCATTGGCTAAAAGTAAGCATTGCTTCATCATACTAGGTGCATTCTGGGATAAGGGTAAGCTGAGCTATCATGGCTGTTTGGCATTGTAGGCAAAACTGGTTAATTTTAGTGCCTTGCATTATGTATAACAAACGGGAACTTGTCACGCTCTGCCATCATAGTTGTGTGAATCTTGCAGCAATATTTAGAAACTAGCCAGAATCCATTAACCCTCAAAAATGCTCACTTCGTTCCCCTGCTAACACTTCATTATGGCTGTGGACTGGATAGAGGCTGTGCAAGCGCAGCCTTTAAGGGTGAAAATCTCTTAATAATCTCCTCACTCTCATCTCCAGCTCTATAGCCATAGGTTGCGGGGTAGAGTACGTTAAATCCTGCTATTCAATCCTTAAAGATGTCTCAGACGAATGTCAAATTTTGAATCCGCCATTCCCAACGAGCTAGCGTGGCTCTATCGAGGTATCAGTGAAATTTTTCCCAATCAAGCCGATTCTCAAGATGCTAACGAAAATTTAGTTCAGCGTTTAAGGCAAACCGACCGTCCCTTACGGGTAAAGTTGGGAATTGACCCAACAGGAGCCGATATCCATCTTGGTCATAGTATTCCAGTCCGTAAGATGCGGGCTTTCCAGGATGCGGGTCATACCGCCGTCCTGATTATTGGGGATTTTACCGCACGAATTGGTGACCCGACCGGTAAATCTGACGTGCGCCGTCAGCTTTCTGTGGATGAGGTTAAGTACAATGCTCAAACGTATTTGGATCAGGTACGCCCGATTCTGGACTTTGAGACACCAGGACGTTTAGAAATTCGTTACAACTCGGAGTGGTTAGAACCGCTGGGCTTGGCGAAAATTCTAGAATTGTTGGCGACCATGACAGTGGGGCAGATGCTGGCGAAGGAGGGATTTGCGGAGCGCTATAAGCAAGAAAATCCGATTTACCTGCATGAATTCCTCTACCCACTGATGCAAGGGTATGATTCGGTAGCGGTAGAGGCTGATGTTGAGTTGGGGGGAACTGACCAAAAATTTAATATTGCTGTCGGGCGAGATTTGCAACGGCATTTTGGGCAGACGCCTCAGTTTGGACTCTTGACGCCGATTTTAATCGGGACAGATGGGGTGCAGAAGATGTCCAAGTCGCTCAATAACTACGTTGGGTTAAGGGATGAACCCTTGACGATGTATCAGAAGCTGGAAGGGACGAAAGACAATCAGGTGGATTCGTATTTTGAGTTGCTGACGGATTTAGCCTTGGACGAACTACCGACCAATCCACGCGATCGCCAACAACTGCTCGCTTGGACAATTGTCTCTCATTACCACGGCAAGAAAGCGGCGGATGAAGCCAAACAAGGGGGGGCTATCCCTGAATTCTCTTTGGCTGCGGTTACATTTCCCGCTAAGTTGTTCTATATCCTGAATGCCAGTGGACTGTGTGAATCGAGTGGAGAGGCGCGGCGACAGATTCAAAATGGGGGGGTGAAACTAGAGGGCGATCGCATTTCTACGGTTGACCTCACCTTTGATTCCCCAGATGCCTTAAATGGCAAAGTGTTACAAGTTGGGAAAAAGAAATTTGTCCGTCTAGTACCATAAAGGGGTTGTACGTTGCAGGTTGACAGGTTAAAAGTTATCTTCTCAACCTTTAGCCTTCAACGTTCCACCTTCCTTCACCTTTCAACCCTTCAGGATGCCTGTAGAAGACCGGATTATTGTTCCTTTAGATGTTCCGACTGAGCAAGAGGCGATCGCACTCGTCGAACAGTTGCCGCAAGTCACGTTCTGGAAAGTAGGGCTGGAACTGTTTGTCAGCACAGGGCCTGGAATTATTCGTTTTTTGAAAAATCAACAAAAGCGGGTATTTCTCGACCTAAAATTTCATGACATTCCTAATACCATGGCAGGGGCGACACGTCAAGCGGCAACTTATGGCGTGGATTTAATCACCATTCATGCCACAGCGGGTCGCCGTGCGCTCGAAGCGGTGAATCTGGCAGCGAGGGATGGGGCACAACAGGCCGGTTACGCGTCCCCGAAGTTAATCGCCATTACCCTGCTGACGAGTCTCACCTCACGGGATTTAGCCTTTGACCTAAAAGTGCCTGTGGAACTGCCCGAATATGCCCTGCAAATGGCACTATTGGCTCAAGAATCGAGTTTGAACGGAGCCGTTTGTTCTCCTGTGGAAGTGGCTCAACTGCGCCGCGTTTGTGGGGATGATTTTTTGCTGGTTTGTCCAGGGGTGCGACCGAGTTGGGCACAAGCTGATGACCAACAACGCTCCATGACGCCATCAGACGCCATCAAAGCCGGTGCCGATTACCTCGTCATCGGGCGACCCATTACGGCAGCGCCGGAACCCGTTGCCGCTTGGGAGAAGATTTGCGAGGAACTAGGGGCACTTGGTGTCTAAAGACTGAGGATGAAAAATATGGGGTTGCCCACAAGGGGTGAGGCAAGAAATCTTGCTTATATGAAGCTGATGATGATCGGCTGGCTGGGGATACAAGGCACAGCCATCGCCCTACCTGCCAAACCTCTGCCCCCATCTCCCTCTCCTCCTCTGCTCACGGCTCAATCCCCAGTTTCCCCTCCCTCCTCAAAATGCCCAGGGGACGTGGAAACCTTAACCTCCCTCATGCTCAAGGATTTACCCAGCTACGCCAACCGGGTATTGCAACGCTCTCGACGCTCACTCAGAAGACCTGCAAGCGCCAGCAGCGTTCTTGTGGCAGGCCGCCCAGAGTTTGAACCTCTGACTTTAGGGCCAGGGCCTTATACTCCTCCCGCTTCAGCCATTGACTTAGAACCCCCACAGCAAGTCTTCTTTACCACCTTAGAGCGGCAGTATCGAGGAGGCAAAGCGTCTTACATGCAGCTTTACCACTGGTTATTTTTGACTCAAACCCCACAGGGCTGGCGTGTAGCCACCATGTTTTCTCGAATTGGTTCTTCTTCAGGACGCCCCCCGACGCCGCCCCAGGAAAGCAGTAAAGGCGTTGTTGGTCAGGCTGTGAGCATCTGGCTACGAGATTGTCGTGCTGGAGCCATCCGAAACTCATCATCTCCACAGAGGAATCCAGGGGCAGGAAACATAGAGAAAAGGTGATCTTGTCAAACCCGACCCATCCGCTTGAGAGGCCAGAAGCGGAAACAAGCGTGACCAATGACGTTTTGTTGAGGCAAAAAGCCCCAAGCGTGAGAGTCTCTGCTGTTATTCCGGTTATCTCCCATCACAAATAGATGGCCTTCCGGTACCCGTACTGCTTCCATTTGATAATCTGGCGGTTCGGCAATGTAGTCTTCCTTGAGCGGGACATAATTGCGGTAAACCTTGCCGTCTTTGACTTGAATAATTTGCCCAGGTGTGGCCATTACGCGTTTGATGAAGGCTTGGTCTTTAGCGTAACCCTGAAGCTGGAGTTGTTCGGGCGGATCGAAGACGACAATTTCTCCGATCGCAGGAGCTCGGAAATGGTAGGACATTTTTTCCACAACTAGGCGATCGCCAACTTCTAACGTTGGTAACATTGACTCCGAAGGAATAAAGCGCGGTTCTGCCACAAACGATCGAATGATTAAGGCCAAAACCAGTGCGATTAAAACAATTTGCAGATTTTCCCGGAATTGTCGCCAAATGTTCGGTGGTTCTTTCACCACCGTTGACTTTTCATCTGTCATGGTGTCTGGCGTAGCCTCTGCCAAACCGAGAGACTTAGGATGCGCCGCCAATTTTTTTTCTTCTGAAGTCATAAACCAAGTATGAAGTATGAAGTGGGAGGCATAGCGTTTTTCCTGCATTCCTCCCTTGCAAATGCTTCATTGTTTCATCCTTCAGACTTTTTTTCATCCTTCATCGTTTACACTTTAGACTTCTTGAATCACAAACCGTTGGGGAATTTGCGCTAGCGTAAGAAATAAGACGCTTTGTACTTCAATGCCTGTGCAGTCTTTTCAACGCCCTGTCCTACTGGCTGGTTTCGCCCTTTGCTTACTGAGTGTGTTGACTTCCTGTGCCTCCGGTCTAACTGGCGCAGCACTGGAGAATGCCTTGAAAGCAGACCCGAATCTGAAGAATGACACTACTCTTTTTGGTCGGTCATCTCAGGGTAATGGTCAGTCCGTGACTTCGGTGCAATTGCCAAACGATTTTCCCACCGAGATTCCCCGTTATCCCAACGCTGAGTTACAGAATGTTGAGCCGTTAACAGGGTCGATGCCTCAAGGCTACCGAACCCGTTGGTCATCCTCTGACCCCATCAATAATATTGGGAACTTTTATCAACGGGTATTGAGTTCAAACGGATGGCAGATTACCTCTCAGGATTCAGCCGGGGGGAAGTTAGTCGCACGTCAGAACAATCTGGAAGTAACCCTAACAATTCCCTCTGCTAACACTCAACCCTCCCCTTCAGAAACACCACCTGTTACGGACAAGTCTACGGCCAGCACGACGGAATTTGGCATTGAGTACATTCGGACTCAGGCGAATGCCACATCAGTGTCCCCATCGCCGAGTCAGCCAGACGTGGCGCAACCTGAAAAAACTCCAGAGGTGACCAATTCGCCCACACAGACTTCATCCACACCATCCGAGGGATTCACTGACTTAGAGAAACTCCCTCAAGCCTTGCGCCAGCAAATAGAGGATTTAGTCGAATTGGAAGCCTTAAGGGTGGATAAATCTGCCGCCAAACAAAACTCGAATGCTAGCGGCACTCCCTTTGAAGCCAATAAATCCATTACACGTCGTGAGTTTGCGCGTTGGTTAGTTGCCGCGAATAATCAGATTTTTGCCAATCGTCCGGGACAGCAAATCCGTTTAGCCTCAGAAACCTCTCAACCCGCCTTTGGGGATGTGCCCCGCAGCGATCGCGATTTTTCCAGCATTCAGGCATTGGCAGAGGCGGGTTTAATTCCCAGTTCTTTGAGTGGCGATAGTACAGCCGCCTTGTTTCGTCCCAATGCTCCCTTAACGCGGGAAACGCTGGTTTTATGGAAGGTACCTTTAGATACCCGTCAAACCTTGCCCACAGCCTCACTGGACATCGTTAAGCAAACTTGGGGCTTTCAAGATGTAGCCAAGATTGACCCGAAGACGTGGCGGGCTGTAGTCGCCGATTTTCAGAATGGTGAACAATCCAATATCCGTCGTGTATTTGGTTACACAACCTTGTTTCAACCCAAGAAAACCGTGACTCGCGCTGAGGCGGC
This sequence comes from Microcoleus sp. AS-A8, assembly GCA_039962225.1. Lineage (NCBI taxonomy): Bacteria > Bacillati > Cyanobacteriota > Cyanophyceae > Oscillatoriales > Microcoleaceae > Microcoleus > Microcoleus sp. AS-A8. The sequence continues at coordinate 21,963 of JAMPKV010000027.1, read as the reverse complement.
GGCAGCGGTTTGGTACTTTGGTTCTCAAGGGGAAGGGCAATCAGCAAAAGAAGCGCTGCTGCTCAAGAATCAACCCAGTCAGCCATCCCCAAAACTGGAAACGACACCCTCTACTGACAATAGCCCATAGGAGGCAATGACAAATTCTCTACCCTTGTCTCGCTGCTGCCCCTACTATTTTCAGCCCATGTATTTAATGTCAAACTAAAGAATCTGTCAAACCGAGCCAGGGTGAAACCTACCATGAACAAGCAAATTGCAGCCACAGGATTTGTTCTCTTCTCTTTCCTGTTGCCGCTTAAGGCGGCGGCGGCAACGTTTACACAAATGTATGTGTTTGGTGATAGCCTCTCAGATCCGGGGAATGTATTCAATGCTACGCTTCAAGCGACAGGAGCTGGCTCTCCTCCACCGCCTTATTTTGATGGACGTTTTTCTAATGGCCCCAATTGGATAGATTACCTCGGTCAAGACCTAAACTTAAACCCAACTCCTTATACAGAAATTAGTCCAGCAACTAGTCCAACTCAAGGGATAAACTTTGCTTTTGGTGGTTCTACCACAGGAACAGAGAACACGTTCAATCCAAATTTGATTGGATTACAGCAGCAAATTGGTTTATTTACAAGCCTCATCCCACCCAATCAAACGGCTGATCCGAATGCCCTTTATGTTCTATGGGCGGGTGCCAATGATTATCTGCCGACGCAAAGTAATTTTACACCCTTCACCACACCGGATACGACCATCGGCAATTTATCCTTGGCTTTAAGTACTCTCGCGGCACTGGGTGCGAAAAATTTCTTAGTTGCCAACTTACCCGATTTAGGAAGTCTGCCGGCTACCAGATCGACCCCGATTTCTGATAGCCTCAATAATTTGGTCAGCCTTCATAACACGAGCCTAAACACAACCCTGAATACGTTAAGTCAAGCGCCCGGTTCTGATTTGAATATCAAATTGCTCGATGTGAATTCCCTGTTGAAGAGCGCTATCTCAAATCCTGCTCAATTTGGCTTCACCAATGTTACTGATGCTTGTCTCAACAACTTAAATTGTGTTATTGGCGGTCAAACGGTACAAAATCAATACTTGTTTTGGGATAATATCCATCCCACAACCGAGACTCATCAACAAATTGCCAAATTAGCCTTTGACGAATTAGAGTCCCAATCCGTCCCTGAACCAGCGACGATAGCGGGTACAGTCATTTTCGGTGCTTTGGTTACAGGTTGGAGGCTGAAGAAAAAATCTCAACCCGTGAGTTGAGTTAACAATTAAGTGTGCAAGCAGTAGACTAACTGGCAGAAGCAACAGCGATAGAATCCAGTATGTCTTCGTTTGATTACGACCAACTCTTCCAAACGATTGAAGAACTCGTTTTACACCATTCTCCAAGTGGTGTAGAGGGGGAAATTGACCAACTGCTGATCAGTCGATTTCAAGCGTTGGGAGTCCAAGTGTGGCAAGATAGAGCCGGAAATGCGATCGCCAAAATTCCGGGGCGCACTTCCGAACGAGCCATTGCCATTACCGCGCACAAAGATGAAATTGGCGCAATTGTCAAGAGTGTAGGCGATGAGGGACGGGTTGAAGTCCGCAAACTCGGCGGTGCTTTTCCTTGGGTTTATGGAGAGGGTGTCGTTGATTTATTGGGTGACAAGCAAACGATTAGCGGTATTCTCTCTTTTGGGTCGCGCCATGTGTCTCATGAATCCCCGCAAAAAGCCCAGCAGGAAGATAAACCCGTACATTGGGAAGATGTTTGGATAGAAACGAAGTGTACCCCAGAAGAACTAGAAGCGGCTGGCGTGCGCGTGGGAACCCGGATGGTGATTGGGAAACATCGGAAGCGACCAATACGCCTGAAAGATTACATTGCCAGCTATACGCTGGATAACAAAGCATCCGTAGCCATTCTTTTAGCCTTAGCACAACAACTCAAGACTCCCAGCGTGGATACTTATTTAGTCGCCTCGGCAAAAGAAGAAGTCGGCGCGATCGGGGCACTGTATTTTACTCAAAATCAACCCTTAGATGCCTTGATTGCTTTGGAAATTTGCCCTTTGTCGTCTGAGTATCCCATAGAAGCGGGGGAAGCACCCGTGTTGCTGTCTCAGGATGGCTATGGCATTTATGACGAGGGCTTAAATGGGGAGCTGCGGCAGGCCGCAAAAGCCTGTAATGTACCCCTACAACTGGCAACCATTAGTGGATTTGGCAGTGATGCTTCCATTGCCATGAAGTTGGGTCATGTGGCGCGTGCCGCCTGTTTGAGCTTTCCCACTCAGAATACTCATGGGTATGAGATTGCTCATTTGGGTGCGATCGCCAATTGTATCCATCTTCTTAACACTTACTGCCAAACCGACTGGGCGTAACCGCTTCATCAACGATAGCTTTGTTTTTATGGGGATGAGTCAGTGTGTTCGAGGTTTGACACTCCGCCGAATAAATTACGGCGGATTCTAAGCGGATACTTCGGGACGGGTTAAAACACCGTCCCTCCGCGTCTTCTTAGCTGACCAAAGAGAAACTCTTTGGGGTGCTGTCAAAGGCACCCTAGACAGTCCGCTCAGATTTATTCCAAGCATTCCGCTTACTTTCCTCAAGATATTGGATGCACCATTGCAATCTGCGTTGATGTACCAATTGAGGGCAGTTCTATATAAACCGCGTTTTACTCGCTTTCCTGATGGCTTCCAGTTATCGGGTTTTTCACCGTATGAAGGAAGATAGTCACCATCAACAAAGGAAGCTTTTGAGGTGTATGATTCCTCAGTTTCTACAAATCGAATCCCATACTGTTCGCACAGTTGAGAGATTCGTTCTTTGAGTCGAGCCGTAGGAACCTGTACCCATTTTTGATTGTTCTTAGAACCCAGGTTGGATTCATGTTTCTGTCCTTGGTTCCACCCAAAAACAATGGTTCCAATATTATTCTCAAGGCAATGGTTAATGACCAATATTGCTGCTTTATTAACAGCATCGCGCATCTGACGGTTTCTTTGTTCCGTTAGATGCGCTAATTTTTTAGACCAGAAACCTTGGGGTTTATTATCTTTAATCGTGGAAACCTTTTTGTTGTACCAGCGATTCAAGGATTTAACATGTTTCCCGTCAATGATAAAACTGGTTCCTGTCGTAGAAACACAGGTTAACCAGTTGTCCATACCTGGGTCGATTCCCAAGGCGTTGTCGGGATTGAGGTGAGCTTCTACCGTTTCTAACTTGTACACGAATTCAGCGTAGAAGCACTGATTTCTAGGGAGTAGCCGCAATTCCCGGATGTCCTTAAACTCCAAGTTGCTCGGCAGGGCAAGAGTGAATGAATCCATGCCGAACCAAGCTTTTACCTTGCTTCCCAGCGGAATTCTAATATTGTTGCCTATCAGCTTTAGAGCTTGTTTGGGATAGCTGACAATATTTAAACCGCGCTTACGGTATTTGGGAGGTCTAGGTTTTTCTACTAGCTTCCCTTGCCTAAATAACTTATTGAGAGCCTTGAAAGACTTAAAACCTTCAAAGACGCTGTGACAAGTTTGTTGGGCAGCTTGAGAGTACATAGCCTGAAAATGCCGATTATTCTTTAATTCGTTATCCAATTCGGCTTTGGTGACGTACTTGTGAGCCTTGAAGTATATTTGACGGGCATAATATACCGCACAGTTAAATACCTTGTTAGACTCACGACAAAGATACTCAATTATCGCTTGAATATCTTTGCTTGTATGAATTAAACTTTGTTGACATCCAAACAATAAAATCACCTTCTTATTGTTAATTATTGTATCATGTTCTTGCGGAATAAATTCCGCTGTCTTATCAAAATTCTTAAAGCCGTAGGCATAGGGTTTAATCAACTTGAGGTTGTTGTTAATTCCCTCGACAACAACAGTCGTAGTCCTGTTATCAAAATAAGCAATAACCTGATTAAGCTAAGGAATAATAGTACTTTAGTTGTTGGGAAAATATTTTTTCGCTTTTGACAGCTATTTCCCCAATTTAAATAATATTGAATTGAGAGGGGTGCTCCAACTGTTTTTAAGTTTCAAGTGAAACTGTTGCGCCTTTAATTTCAGCCATCCGAAAACTTTTGCGTTCGCTGGCATTACTTATTTCTCTGATTCCTTTTTAGAGCTTGATTGCTACCAGTACGTTCAACCACAAGGGTCATGCAAGCCATTAGAACTTCAATAATTGAACCCCGTTCATTGGGATTAACGTTCATAACTGAGGGTCGATTTCTCTGATTCATGTAGCCCAGTTTTGCCATAATTTCCTCCGTAGAAGAGACTCCTGGGCAGTCCGTATGGGTTAGACCAATGATCATCGGGATTGCCACTCGCTGGTTCATATAGGATATTATCTGGCGAGCGTAGTGAAAATCATTGGGTCGATGGGCTGCTACCAGCACAATATAAGTATGAGCGCTCTTAATCAAATAATCCCACATAAAATTAAAGCGAGATTGACCAGGGGTACCGTAGATTTGCACCTCCAGGGAAGAACCAAATGTAAATCGACCATAGTCAAAGGCAACGGTGGTTTTTTTCTTTAGCAGGGCTGTGTGATCAGTAGCACCGCGTTCTGTTTCTATGACTTCAATTTCACTAATCGTTCGGACAAAGGTGGACTTGCCAGATCCTGGGGCTCCTGCTACTACTAAACGCATGATTTTCATTGGCTCAAAGCTCCTAAAAAACTAAGCGAAATTACACCATGAAAGATAAGTTGGGGTCTCTCGTATCCATAAAATCAACTGAATTCGACCCCTGCTTGTTTCGTCCATCCACTGATGTGAGTTAATGCCTCTTGCTAAAGTCTTACTCTTGAAACTTTGCAGGAGGTAGGGTCGTTCTGAGGTGTTAAATTTGACTTATCTCAAAGCAGGGTTTGCGACAGAAACTGTACTATATAAAAAGATTGCTAGGCTGCTAAGCATTCAATTGGCTCTTGCGATCGCCCTTTGGCGTTGCCTTCTCTTTCCTTACGGTTCTCCTGGAGGAGTAGGGGACGCTTTCACCGTATTCGGCTACAACTGCGGGGGCACACGCTTCACGGCAATCCCCCTTTAGGCGGTGCCGTGAAGCGTTGGTGTTAGCGAAGTGGCGCATTAGCAAAGCAGACGGGCAACGCCCCACAGGAGTCGCTACCCCAAAGGGGAAGGCAATCACTTACTTCACAGCACTAGCGAGTCTAGGCGATCGCCCCAAGCGGGCAGCACGAAGTGATCGCAAACGCTATCACTGTGAAGAGTTTCCAACTGCACCCCCTTATACCGATTTCCTAAATCGTTGCTACAGATACTTCTCTATGTTCCCCCCTTGATAAGGGGGGCTAGCCGGAGCTTTAGTGAGGAGGTCAATTTGTAGCGCTATTTTATGAAATTGGTATTACTTAGTGAGAATTGATCGCGTAAGTCCTGACTACAGCAAAGCGGGCTTGACATCAGCAACAGTGCGCTTAATTTCTAAGAGCAACACCCCTTGCTTTGCTTGCTTGCCAGCTAGGACAAGAAACACCGCCTCGTCACCACAACTGGTCAAAATCGTAAAACCTTCGTCACCCTCAACATAGATGCGATCGGTTACACCGGCTAAGAGTTCCTTACCAATGCGCTCACCCAAGGAGAGCATGGCAGCAGACATGGCGGAAACTCGTTCTTCATCCATGCTACCGGGTAAGCTAGCCGCTAGGGGTAAACCGTCTGGGGTAACTACTGCCGCACCTTGAACGTCCGGGGTGGTGGCGACAAATCTTTGTACGAGCATCCCAAGTTTGTGAGTATCGATTGCCATTGAAATATTTCTCCTTAACTATCAAAGATTGGCATTTGATTAATGGGTATTCCTAGGAAAGGCGTTGCTGATTTTTGGGATGATTGAGTAGAGAGTTTCTCGGTTTGAAGTAACCGCTCATCCCTTAATGCAGCAACGTCCCAAGTCCTTTCTATGTGAACAACGTGAGGGGAAGAGTTAGCCTTGCAGCGCGGATGCAAAGGTATGCTCTATCGAGATGCGCCTGGAATTAGAGAGGAACAAACTCAAACACGTCGTAAGCGCCACCGTGGAGTACTGATTCGGTATGGGTGCCCTTGAGTTTCTTTTGCAGCAGTTCGCTCATAATTCCCCAAACAATACCCAAGGTAAAAGTACACCGGGGCGGTGTTCCATTGCCACCGACAGCACAGAGGGTTTCTGAGGTGTAGACCTTGATCACCTCGTCAGTTATCTCAATTTTATCAATGATGCACAGACGAGAGCCTTCTGCACCCAAAACCTTGGTGATTTGTTGGGTCGCACCTTCTAAATTTTGTGTTGCACCTTTCAAACCCAACTCATCAGCGAGTCTTTTGCCCCGCATCCGACCTGCGGCAACCAGAGTGACTCCTGTCGCCTTCTCTCCTAGGGCTTCTGACATCCCTTCAACCACTGAGCGAAAGGCATCAACACTACTAAATTGTCCGAGTTTATCGCGCTTGATATCTATCATATTCATCCTTGTTTAGAGCTAGAGTTTGTCACGATTAAGGATGTGACTCTCACTTTTCAAGGCATTTACTAATATCCATAAGGGCCTAAAAATAATCTACCGTTTAGAAGCGATTGTTTTTCCCTAATTTTTTGGGATTTTTGAAGACGTTGTCTTCAGTCGTCAAGCAAACACATTTTTAGGCGTTGGCTGTTTTTTGGAGAAAATCTAGATTGAATTACTCTCCTTTGGCTGTTTGTTCAGCGTTGTTTTTATCTCTTTCTTTTATAGCATCTATATACAAAGAATGTGGCTATATTTCTTGAGTATTTTGATTAAATTTATATTTGTTTTATATTGGCTTTAAGTTACTTATCCGGATTAAAAACGCATTAATTTTTATAGCAAATATGTTTATTAAATAAAAAAACAAAATTAACTGAAATCAGGGTTCAGCAAAATATCTAATTAATTTTGTTTCCCTTTTAAATTTATTTAATTAATTTATTTGAAAACTAATAAAATCCATATTTGGGAGATAACTGTACATACTTAAAGAATACTTGTATGTAAATGAACGGAAAAATAAATAACAGCAAAACCCCCTGTTTTGCTGTCCGTTGAGCTTCGGCGAGCTACAGGGGGTTTTGCATTTATTGATGTTTACTTACTTAGTGATGCACTCACATACCAATGTCTGCCACAGAATTTTCCAAATTTTTAGGGATTTGTCGGGGTCTGGGGGAGTGAAAAGCACCGCCCTCAGCGATTGCACATTTAAATTGCATACTCTCTGGCTTAGAGTAAGCCTACAATTTAAAGGCTGAGCCACTCATAATCTTTTATTTGGACTGGGAATACCTGCCATCCTGGGCACTCTTGGTATTCGCGTTACAACTACTGCTAAGAAAGGAGCGAGTGGTCTTAAAAAGCACTTCACTAGCTAGATAGACATCCAAGGAATGTGATTACAACAAAGCGGGCTTGACATCAGCAACAGTGCGCTTAATTTCTAAGAGCAACACCCCTTGCTTTGCTTCCTTGCTAGCTAGGACAAGAAACACCGCCTCGTCACCACAACTGGTCAAAATCGTAAAACCTTCGTCACCCTCAACATAGATGCGATCGGTTACACCGGCTAAGAGTTCCTTACCAATGCGCTCACCCAAGGAGAGCATGGCGGCAGACATGGCGGAAACTCGTTCTTCATCCATGCTACCGGGTAAGCTAGCCGCTAGGGGTAAACCGTCTGGGGTGACTACTGCCGCACCTTGAACCTCCGGGGTGGTGGCGACAAATTTTTGTACAATCATCCCAAGTTTGCGAGTATCGATTGCCATTGAAATATTTCTCCTTAACTATCCAAGATTGGCTTTCGGTTAATAGGTATTTCTGGGAAAGGTGTTGCTGATGTGGCGGCGGATTCAGTAGAGATTATCTCGCTATGAGGTCGCCGCTCATTACTTAATGCAGCAACGCCTCCCAGTTTTTTTTCGATGAACAAGGTGAGGGGAAGACATTGTTTGCCGTTCACGAATGGCAAGGCAATGCTCTATTTAGATGTGCTTGCGCTCAAATCTGAGTAAATTCAAACACGTCGTAAGCGCCACCATGGAGTACTGATTCGGTATGGGTACCCTTGAGTTTCTTTTGCAGCAGTTCGCTCATAATTCCCCAAACAATACCCAAGGTAAAGGTACACCGGGGCGGTGTTCCATTGCCACCGACAGCACAGAGGGTTTCTGAGGTGTAGACCTTGACCACCTCGTCAGTTATCTCAATTTTGTCAATGATGCACAGACGAGAGCCTTCTGCACCCAAAACTTTGGTGATTTGTTGGGTCGCCTCTTCTAAATTTTGCGTTGCACCTTTCAAACCCAACTCATCGGCTAGTTTTTTACCACGCATCCGACCGGCCGCAACCAGAGTGACCCCTGTCGCCTTCTCTCCTAGGGCTTCTGACATCCCTTCAACCACTGAGCGAAAGGCATCGACACTACTAAATTGTCCGAGTTTATCGCGCTTGATATCGAGTGGCATTTTCTATTCCTTACGTAGGACTACAGTACATCATGATTCAGGGGGACTCTCACTTTTGACGATATCTACTAATACCTAATTCGGTATAGAAATACTCTGTCTTTTCTGAAGCGATCGCTTTTCCCTAACTAACTAAGATTTGTTGAAGATATGCATCTTCATCTGTTAAGGCAATATTTTTCTTTGGCCTAGGAATTATTTAATCATTTAAGTCATTAAAGCCTCCTTCCCTGTGGCTGTCTTACGCTGGTGTATTACATATCTTTTTTAGCAGCTATCGTTCCTAAATGTCATTAGTTTTTTTGAGTGAATTTACCTAATTTATATGTGGGTTTGATGAAGCTTTTAGTTTTCATTCAGAGATAAAAATAATGTGAAGTTTTATAAATCTAAATTCATATTTTAATGTTTATAATTCAGCAAGCATCGGCCGACAGAATTAGTTTATTGCTTTAATTTGCAAGCTTTTCAGGCATTTAGCCTCAGATATTTTGATTAAATCGGGTGGGTCTGCTAGTTAAGTAATTTATCTTTTTTTTGTATTTAATTAATACAGCAAGAGTTTTATTAATTATTTTGTAAGCATTGAAGAGAGTTTTTTAGATTAATTTGTTTAGGGGCTTAAGAAAAAATAAAATAGTCGAAATCTTCCTGATAGTCCTACATAAGTCTGAATAAATTATTAGTATAGGCACATTAAAAATACAATAAATACCCCCTCATTTTGTCTCTTCGTCAAAGTTTAAAAGACTACAGGAGGTGTTATGTTTATTGATGCCTACCTAGTTAATGAGGTACAAAAATAAAATATTTAATACTTACATTGGGTAAGGGCGGGTGCGAGGAGTCGCGTTCATCTTCATGTGGTTAAAATATGGCATCAGGTGAGGAGTTACAAGAACACTTTATTATTTACAACTCTTTTACTGATACCAAATCTGGGGTTAATGCCCCCTTTTTCTGCCAACCTGCACAATCTTGTAGAGACGTTCCGCCGGAGCGTTTCTACGATTAGGCAGACAATCCAAACATTCTTACTACAATAAAGTTTCTTCCCGTCAGCCACAGCGCATTTAACTTCTAATTACAAAACTCCTGCTTTGTGGATATTACGTCGTAATACCAACACTACTTACAACCACAGTTGCAACTATCCGGACTGTTTCGTCAGTATTTTGGGAAAATTGACAGGCTCCCCTGAACAGCTCCTTCTGTCCTCACTCTCATCTCCCTTCTGCCTTCTGTCCTCACTCTCATCTCCCTTCTGCCTTCTGCTATAGCTGCCTTCTGCCTTCTGCCTTTTGCCTTTTGCTATAGCTGCCTTTGTCCGCTCACAAAAGCCGGGGAGAGAACCAACTGGTGAGTTCATGAGGGAACTTGTCTGCCTGAGCAATAGCCAGAAGATTTATGCTTCACTGTCGTTCTGGTGAAGTGAGCGTCTGTCAATTTCTGGCTTGCAACTTGTCCATTATGTTTTGTTCTGCACTAAATTAAATTCTTTAATGCTGTTAACCCACAAAAAAATTTGCTAAGTTATATAATGTAATACAATAACCTATTAAACTATATAAGCTATGAAAAATCGTGGGCGAGTCACAGCCTATTTACCCGAAGAAATCCAGAAAGCCTTAGAAGAGTGGGCAGAAGAAGAAAGTCGCTCATTGAGTAGCCTCGCTACCTATCTACTGACTCAGGCTGTGAAAGACCGCCAACAACCGAAAGACAAGAAAGAATAATCTAGGGCTTACCGCCGCTAGCGCTAGAAAGTCCGCCGCCGAAGCTTTAGTCAGGACGGACTGACACAAATTCAAGGTTTGAAACCTACATAGTTAGAGCTGCGTCAAACCTTAACGATTGGACAATGATGTCAAAAAGGTAAAAGGTGTTTCAACCAGAATGTTCTGCCCGAAATTGATTGACAATTCGATCCAAGCCAACGGAACGTGAGGCTTTGAACAAAAGGCGATCGCCCGGTTGCACCAGTTCTAGCAAACGCTGAACTACAGCATTGTGGCTGGAAAAGCACTCGGCTGACAAAGGAGCCGCGCCAGTAGCAATCGATTCGGCTTCCAAATCATCAACTAAAACCAGTAAGGCATCAAGATTGAGTTCCTGCGCCGTCTTACCAACTTGCTGATGAAATTCAGGCGATCGCTCTCCCAATTCTTTCATTGTCCCTAGCACCGCAATATGCCGCTTACCAGGAGTTTGAGCCAGTAGGTGCAGCGCGGCTAGCATGGATTCCAGCCCAGCATTATAAGTTTCATCTAGAATCACAATATCATTGGGCAACTCGTAGCGCCGTGATCGCCCAGAGGGTAGTTCCACCTCTAGCCCCTGAGTCAGGGGTACCCAATCCACCTTCAGGAGTTGCGCCACAGCAAGTGCCGCCAGATAGTTCAAGGCGTTGTGGCGACCCGCAAGGGGAAGAGGAAACTGCATTCCCTCAAGTTCTAGCGTTTCTGAGTCGAGTAAGCGCCCCTGGAAATCACCCCCTTCTAGCCCATAGGTCAAGGTTTGCCCCTGCCAAACCGTCGCAGCCGTGTTCATTAAGCGTTGGTTATCGTGATTGAGAACTGCAACACCTGTATCCGACATTTCCGCTAAGAGTTCACACTTGGCTTTGGCGATCGCCTCCTCAGAACCCAAAAGGCCGATATGGGCTGTCCCCACATTTGTGATCACACCTACTGTCGGATGGGCGATTTGAGCCAACTCCGCAATTTGTCCAGAACCGCGCATCGCCATTTCAATCACGGCATAGTCATGCTCTGGCCCCAATTCCAGCAAGGTTTTCGGCACGCCAATTTCATTGTTGTAATTAGCTTGAGTTTTCAGGACGTTTCCTTGGGTTGACAAAACAGCCGCGATCAGCTCTTTTGTTGTCGTTTTGCCCACCGAGCCGGTTACGGCAATCACTGGGATATTGAACTGGTCGCGCCACCATCTGGCAATCTGTTGGTAGGCTTGGAGCGTGTTTTCTACCTGTAATTGCGGAACCCCGTTAAGCTGAGCCTCTTGGCTGTGCTCCGAAATGACGGCGATCGCCCCTTTCTCGATCGCCACACGGGCGAAGTCATGCCCATCGAAGTTTTCTCCTCGCAGCGCCAAGAACAGATGACCGGGTTGGAGATTACGGGTATCCGTGGTAATACCAGTACAGTGTGAACAAGCCGCTTCATCCGAAAGATTTAGGGGTATGGCGGCAATCACATCAACGAGTTGAGTCACAGACAGGTGACAAGGCATCGGTCTATCTTTCCAAATTTAATAAATGTATGCTTTGCTGGAATAAAGTTTTGTAATCTATGAGAAGGGGGTCGTAAGGATTGCTTTACCGAATATCTTGATAACTGCGCTATGCCTTTACTAAATCTTTACAATTTTCTCCCATATCTTTTCATCCCGGTGAAGATTTGAGCAGGATATCCTAGTCAGTGGCATAACCTACTTTAAGATAGGTTAGCCTTGAGTATACCCGCTTAGGCTGGGTAATATTGTAGTGCATCATCTTTTTTGTTTGATGCCTACCAGAGACTAGGTCAGCTCTAAATGACATCTTCTCAAAAAAACCCTGTATAAATCGCCCTAGCGTCTGCACGTAGGAGGGCTCGTGTGAAGTGACTACTACTTGGACAGAGTCTGATATCCGACAACCTAGCTTAGAAGAACAGCAACTGTACGATCATTTACTCTACTGCGTACAGGTAGAGTCATGTAGCCAATTGATTGAGCGCTTCCGAGCTCTCTTTCTCGATGGAGTGAGATACGAAGAGCCGCAAGTCTGGTTGGCCTTAGAGAAGGTTGCTATGAACAAGCGAGCTGAACAAGAGTTCAAGTTTGTACTCAACCGCTGCTGCCACATTCTCATTAATCGCTGGCAACTACAACCACAACTACAGAGGGCCATTCCTGAGTTGGTAGCGTTATTCGAGAATCCACCCGATCCCACCAGAGTTCAATCTCGTGGAGCCAGACGCCTGCGGCATCTCGTACAGCTTTTCACTGAAACAGAGCAATATTTAACATTGCGGCGTTTGTCAACGGTGATGAGTGAATCAGCCGAGGCTTATAACACTGATTCGATACCTGTAGGGACTCTTATTCAACGCTATCCATATCTTTATGAACACTGTCTCCTGAGTGAAGATAGCAGTTACGAACATCAGCAGACCGTTCGGCAAATTCAATCACGGTTTCAGCGGCGCTTTGAGTTAGATTTGTCTCAGTATGTCACCTATCAGGTGCGACGCGCCCAAGCGATGCGCTCCCAGCCAAAAGACACCTTGGAGAAAATCATTCAGCCTGTTCGAAATCCCACCCTGTTAACTGAACGAGAATTGGCAACGGCCCTCAAACAGTTTGTTGGAAAAGTGCAAGGTTCTGACACTTACCGAGATGTCGCCCAAAGCTTCCTCACTCACAGTAGTCAGACGACTTCGTACAAAGCTTTTAAAGACGACTTGTATGAGTACTTGACTCTTTCAATCGATCCAAGCTACGGAAAACGTCAGTTTAATGATCGCTTGTATACTCATCTCAGCGACACCTTGCCTCAGTGCAATTCCCAAAAACCCACGGAGTTCTTGCTAGTCCGAACCTGTAGCCAGCTATTGAACTTCTTAGTGGTGGAAAGTCCTCAACGACCTAACCACTTTATTTTTGTTGATCTGATTACCAACTTGGGGGCAACCTTCACGACTGGCTTGTTACTCAAGATTGTGCTGCTATGCCGCAAAGTCAAGCCTTACTTGGAAAAACGGTTTTCTATTTTGTTTAACCACTACGAGTCTTCCAGCAAAGACGGTGTGCCTTGGTTAGTCAAATCCTTGGAAAACCTGAATCTGGCTTTTAGTGTTCATTTCGGTTCAGCAGACCTTTCCTGCTTGAATCAAATTATGTGATAAAAAGGGTTGAAGGTTAACAGGTTAAAGGTTGTGTGTGAACGTTTAACTTTTCAACTTTCAACTCTTAACTTTCAACCTTCAACCCAACTCTACGGTGCGATTATTGTAGAGACTCATCGCCTTTTCGACACCTTGCTTGAGTGCCAGTTCTACGGCATCAACCACAAGTTGGAGAACTTCGGACATCATTTGAGTTTCTTGCGGTGAAAATTTTCCTAGGACATGGGACACACTGTCTTTCTCAGCCCCAGACTTGCCGATACCAATCCGCAGGCGGGGAAAATTTTGTGTGCCCAAATGTGCGATCGCCGACTTCATACCATTGTGTCCGCCAGCTGATCCCGAAAGACGGAGTCGCAGACGCCCCACGGATAAATCCATATCGTCGTAGATAATTAGCGTTGACTCAGGCGGCAGCTTGTACCAATCTGTCGCGCTACGAATCGCTTGGCCTGAGCGATTCATATAGGTGAGTGGCTTGAGCAAACGCACCTTATCTCCGTTCACACCCCGCCCTTCTCCAATCAAGGCTTGAAATCGGCGATTTTCGCTCCAAGAAATCTGCCAGGTTTTCGCCAACGCATCAACAGCCTCAAAGCCAATGTTGTGCCTTGTTTTATCGTATTTGGGTTCAGGATTCCCTAAACCCACAATGAGCTGAGGAATAACCAACTTAGATGTTGTGATGCTCTCTGCCATTAATATTCAAAAAATTTTAATCACTTTAGGAGCAATTGCTTTGTTGTCACATTAATTGAGTTTCTGCCAACGAGCAGGCGCGTGAACAGAGAACACTTGTGATTTTAGCAACCCAGGGAGTAACCCATCGCTCGCCACTTCTGCATCCAAGAGACAGTGAGAAGTTGAGCGACGGGTTTCTTCATAACTAGGTAGGAGAAAGATCAATTGTAAGCGGTCTGAAACTGGACCCTCATTACCCTTAAGCTCCGAATCAATACCTCGTCTCTGGCTCAAGCCGGATACTGAAACAGAGATTCTAGATAGACACGAGCACAGGCGCGATATGTTTGGGAAGTTTCTGGCATTTTACCATTTCCGTTTTGAAGCAAGAACAGAGATAGGGCTGCGGCAAAGACCCGATCTTGATCCCACGTAGGATGATTTTCTAAGTAGCGCTTGAGGGATTCGTGCAGATCTTCAGGAATTTCGGCCAGGATGCTGACGGTTGCGTTCATGTGTACCTCTCGTTTCATGGCGTATGGGGACAAAGTAGCTTGGCTTTCAGCGCCTTTTACCTTCGGCTTTACAGCTGAAAGCCCACGGAAAATGAGCTTGAAAAAGCACCCTCTCTAACTCCCGTTGGGCTCTTTTCCAAGAGAAACTTTTAAGGGTTGGTCGCACCATTGTCGGCTGAGATGGGGTGGGGTTGTCAATGCTGCGAAATATTACAACCTTTCTCAAATGCCAAAAATAGTCACCAGAGAATCAGGGTTTGAAGCTGATCTCCGTTACATATATTCATCTAAACTCGTCTTTTCCCCCAGATTAGAGACTCGCCTGGGAAAATCCCCAGGAAAACAGGAAGACTTGATCCTACCGTATCTGCCTGTGGAAAATCAGGAGCAACCTGTGGAAAATATTCCATACCTGTGTGGAAATGCTGGGGAATTTGTGGGGAAAACGGAAGCGAAAGATAAGAATTGCAAACACAGGTATGGGGATTGAAAAAGAATGAAGCATGAAGTGAAAAGGAAGGTTTTCGTACTTCATCCTTTCTAATTCAGGCTTTTTATGCTACTGAGTGAGCATCAACGGGTAGGCTATGACCCAAAACCGTAAAAACCTGTCGTTGCTCAAATAATTCGACCAAGTCCCCGTTGATTTTGTTTTTGGCAGCTTCTTGCCGCAAGATTTTGAGGGCGGTCTCTAAAGGTAGGCGGCGTTTATAGGGGCGATCGCTAGCGGTGAGAGCGTCGTAAATATCTGCAACCGTGAGCATCTGTGTTTGGAGTGGAATTTCCTCTTGCTTTAACCCCTGAGGGTAACCACTACCATCGAGCTTTTCATGATGTCCGTAAGCAATGGTAGGCACATCTTTGAGATGCTTTGTCCAGGGAATCCGCCGGAGAAAGTGGTATGTGTGGGTAACATGTGCCTCAATACCTAAACGCTCTTGGTTGGTTAGGTTCCCTCTAGGCACCAGCAACTGAGTCATCTCTGCTTCTGTAATCAGAGGTTTAGTTTCCCCGTCAATATCTCGATAAGTATATTGAGTGAGAGCAGCCAATTGTGCCGAAGTTTCTTCAGAAAACGCCTGAAAATCTCTCCGGATGACAACATCAGGTTCATTTAGTTCTCGGATAAACTCCCAATAGTATTCGATTGCTTCAATCGTTTGAGTTAGCTGCTTATCTAACTGTTCGAGTTTCTGGCAGTGAGAACAACCTGTATTGGTAGTGTCATCCCCATGCTTATGGCTTGGATGCTCAAGTAAGTACTTAAATTTATTTTGAGCGCATTCCATTTCTAAGGTGCGGCGTGCCAGAGCAAAGCGGTGGCGAATGATTTCAAGCTGGTCGGGATAGAGCTTTTTTCGTTTGCCGAGAATAGCTTCGGGGATTCCAACTTTGCCAAAGTCGTGCAGTAGGGCAGCATAGCGAATTTCTTGAATTTGGCGATCGCCAAACTGAATTAACCGCAGTGGCCCACTGGTAATCGAACTGGCCTCTTCCGAGAGGCGCACCGTGAGTTCAGCCACCCGTTCCGAGTGACCAGAGGTCGTCGGGTCTCGTGCTTCAATAATCTGTACAGAGGCTTTAACAAACCCCTCAAACAGATTCTCAATGCTTTTTTGTAGGTGATTGCGTTCAATGGAAATTGCCGCCTGAGAAGCGAGCGATCGCACAATTCGTTCTTCCCATTGTGAGTAAGGCTGGGTTACCACGATCGCATTCTCAGTGGTGAGAACGAGATCGGGTTTCACCTTCCGATTAATTAGCTGTAGCACACCAATAATTTCCCCATCTTGGTCTTGCATAGGCAACACTAACGCCGAGCAAGTGCGATAGGGCATGGTAGTATCAAAACTACGGTCTAGCTGGTAAGGGACATCCGGTGGTAAATTATAAGCATCCGGCAAATTGAGGCTTTCACCGGTGAGTGCCACATAGCCCGCTAAACTTTTGCGGGTCAAGGGCATCGCAAATTCCTGAAAAGGATTATTCGGTATAGAATCATTCTGGGCAACCTTGAAGAGTAAGGTCGGGGACTCTTCGTTGCGGTTGATCAGATAAACACTACCGGCATCACTACAGGTAATTTCTCGGCTCTTGGATAAAATAAGATGCAATAATTCATCTAAATTATTGGTGCTGGAAAGGGCTGTGCCAATGGCCAATAGCTGTTCGATGAGTTCTACTCTTTCAGCAGAGGCTTCTTGTAAAAGTTCTTGGCTTTCAAGGGTCAGAATCGGGGAGTAAGAGGGTGTCATGAAGGTTTGACGGATAAATCACTAGTGATGGGTACTCATGGATTGTTCGAGTCGTTGAAGGCTTTGCCTGGTACGACTCAGATGTGAGCGGCGGGTTTATCCATAATTGAATTAAAGCCTGGTTAGGTTGCTCATAAAACTGCGGATCTATGCACCCAACTCAGGAAAGTCATCAGCCATACTCTTATTTTCACCCTGACCGGACGCTTCGCTCTCAGGTTTGAAAAACTTGATTAATACTTTACATGTTTGAAGCTATTTTAGCGTGCTATTCGGCTGAATTCTGGTGTTTTTTTTTATTCTTTAGTATAAATTCGCTTCCCGTGAGCAAATTAACCTTCTTGGACATAGCGATTTAAGTAAATCCCTATAACGCTCAAGAAAATTCCATCCAACAAATTATAGAGACAGGCTTTTTTCTGAGTATGTTCCTGTTGCTGATATACACCACAGGTGAAGTAATTACTCATTCCAGGGATATGATAAATCCGCGCAACCTAAGAATTTGAGACCAGAGTACTTCCATTGGCCCACAGTCTATGCCCATCCATTTCCTGTGCATTGCTCAGTGAGAGGCATCCCTAAATACCCGATGTAAACCTTCTCCTTTCTTAAGGCATGGAAATCTGAGCCGTCCCAAATTATGCCAATTAAATATAGAACCAATAGCCGCTTGTGCTTGATACACAACCTCCTATTGGGTACAGATATGTTCTTTCACGCTGGTTGCCCTTTCGTAGGCACTGAGTTACTATAGAATCTTGGCTTCTATAGTGGTGTGACACTAACTATCCAGATGCCTATTAACGTCCGTCTAGAATAAACAAAACAATCAAAACCCTATTTGGAGAGGTGGCAGAGCGGTTGAATGCGGCAGACTCGAAATCTGTTGAAGGGTCACACCTTCCGGGGGTTCGAATCCCCCCCTCTCCGTTCAAATAAAGAATCAAGCAAGCAAGGACAACTTTTTGCTGCAAACATTTACCGTGATTGACACAGTAAATCCACTACCGTCAAACTCGCTTTGGGAATGTTACAGAAGTTGTGCGTCTTTATGGGTTGCCTCAATGGTTGTTTGAAAACCCTCTTGAGGCGTCCACTGAATCGCCCCATCGCGACCTGTCCAATAAAGGGGTATCTTGGCATTTTGCAGAAGCTTAGCTGTATCCAAGTCCACTGTTTTGGAAGAAGCGATCGCAACTTTTGGTTGGACAGCCTTTAAAAACTCTGGTGCTAAACTTTCTCCAGACCACCACAGGATTTGCACCTGTGGAAGATTACGGCTTGAGACTAACTTTTGTTGAACTTCTTGCTTCATTTCTCCCAAGAGCAACCAACTTTGATAGCGAATTTGCAACTGTAGCACCGGGGGATCAGCGTTGATTAATTGTAAAGGTGTAGAACCCACAAACATCCGTTGCCCAGTGGATACTCGCTGATAGTTACCTTTTTGAGTTTGAATGGTACTGACAATTGTCTTGGTTTCAGCAGGTGGGGACTGGGGAGCTGCGCTATCGTAAAGGGTCCTAACTGGCAAACTTGGCAATATTTGTAACCAGCCACTCCTGAGACGAGGTTCACTATCGAGTGCAATTGCCCAATCAATTTGATTAATTCCTTGCTTTTGGAGAAATGGTAGTACTGTAAAACTGACGGTATCGGCATCCCCACTATTAATTAGTGTCACTTGTCCTTGATCTTGAACCACTAAAACTTGCTCTTGGTCTGTAGCTAATACCGTAACTTGGAACTGTGATATTTTGGTCTGCCAAACGGGCAGTGCTACTAACATTACAGCCACCAAGCCCACTAGCCACCATCGACGTTGCCACTTATGGTTAATACTGCTGAACCCAATCAAACCGTATAGTATCAACAGTTGCATCCAGGAGATTTTTCCAACTGCCACTGAACTTCCCGGCAAGGCGTTGAAAAATTCCACCAGTCCTATCAGGAAATGAGTGGGATAGTAGACCAACCAAGCTAGAGCGCTGCCAGCAACTGGCGAGATTAAGGCAACCAGTGCATCAATGATGCTACCGATACTGATAACAGCAATCAATGGGGCAGCAATAATATTTGCGGCTATGCTATAGGGCGCAAACATGTTAAAAACATACAGTTGTAGAGGTAATGTCCATAAAGAAGCAGCAATAGTAATGGCTATTAAGGAGGCGATTGCCAGTGGCATCCAATCCAGTTGCTTGATCAGAGGAGGTGCTGTGACTAACAATCCCAGCGTTGCCAAAAAGCTCAACTGAAATCCTAAATCCCAAACCCACAGGGGATTGAAGAGTAGCAGTAAGGTTGCAGCAACCAACAGTGAGCCTAATGGTTTAACCTTCCGTTGGGTCACTAGAGCAACTAGCGCTCCAAACCCCATAATCGCAGCTCGCATCACCGAAGGCTGTAATCCTGTGAGACAGACAAAAATAATTAGAGCTGTCGTCCCAAACCCTAACTGAGCTCTCACCGAAAGACGCTTGGTTAGCACCAATACCAAACCCAGAATCAAAGAAGTTTGGGTTCCAGAAGCGGCTAAAGCATGAGCTAATCCTGTCTGAATAAAGGAGTCACGGATATCGTAGGGGATATCTACCGCTCGATTTCCCAACACAAAAGAACTCACAATCGGTCCGGCTGGACTACCTAAATGACGAACTTGGGCACGGATGATACGCTGCCGTAGCTTCCACCATCCCCACGGCTGCCCTTGCCCTTCCTCGAATAAGCTAACTTGCCGCCCGCTGAAACCCGCAAAAGCTCCCTCTTTTGTCAGATAAGTCTCAAAATCAAAAGCACCTGGATTCGAGGCGGGTTTGGGTTTATATAAAACTCCTGTGATGGAAATAGTTTGGTCTGGATAAAGACCCGTTGCTTGGAGGATGGGTACTGTCACATACAACTTACCCGTGACTTCCTTACTAATAGCACCGGTCTTATCGCGGCTTTCCACCTCACTCAATTGCGTTGCTTCCAGCCAAAACTGGGCTTTAGAGGAGCGGGTAAGACGAGGCACACTCTTGACCTTGCCTTGAACTGTAACTACCTGCTCCTGCACAAGGTTATGAGCGGAGCGAACAAACTGGCTGACATCATTCGACGTTGGTTTTGGCACTCGCGATTGAAAATACACGATTGCTAGAGCCCCAACCAGTCCAGCCACTAGCCAAAGTCTCGCTTTGGGTCCGGTTCGCCAGAATCGAGGGATGGCGATTGCTGCCACTACGCCTAAGACAAGGACTCCTAAGCTCAGTAAACCATATTCTGTCCAAGGACTAGCACGAGTTGGTGAGCCGAGAAGCGCTGTCAACACTAGGCCAAAAATATAAGCCAAACTCAGTAAAGCACCACTGGCAGGACTCATCCGATTGCTAAACCTAGCTTCAATCCTAGTACTGCATGAAGAAACAGTAGGCAAAGTGCCACACTGCCTAAGTAGGCGTGGATAGTACGCATCACAGATTTGTTACTTCCAAAACCAGCCAGGGAAATCACACCATTGGTTGCTAACAAGATCAGCACGATTGAGCCTGTCCAAAAGTGTGGGCTTTCCAGAATAGGCTGATTTTGCATCACTAGTGATAGAACTCCTCCTGTGTACCCAGTCGCGATAAAAAGAAACATCCAAGGGGCAATTTTACGATGCTCGGTTCGACTTTTCATCGCTAATGCCGTATCAGTGATCATTCTTCCTCGCCATCCTGCCAATCCCACAAAGCTTCCCATGACAAATACTACAATCCCCATCATCCCTGGATGTCCCCAATGGACAATGGGTTCAGGAATTCCCATACTCCGAAATTGGCTCGCGATCGGCTCTAGCACTTCACTCAGATTTGTCATCTATATTAGAACCTTACTAATTACAAACTTTGGATGGTTTAGATTCAATCGGTCGTAATTAACTTCTTGAGCGGAAAACCAAGAGTTTCTCTTTGCTGTAAGTATAGATGAGCGACTTGCCGCGCTAGGTTGCGAATTCTACCAATGTAGCGAGTCCGCTCTGTAACCGAAATAACCCCCCTAGCGTCCAGTAAGTTGAAGGTATGAGAACACTTTAAAACATAGTCAAGTGTAGGTAGAACCAGTCCTTGCTTGCTGAGTTGTTCTGCCTCCTGCTCATACAGAGAAAATAGCGTAAATAACAAATCTGGGTTAGATGCCTCAAAGTTATAAATACATTGTTCAACTTCGCCCTGAAGGTGAACATCTCCGTAACTAATACGGTCATTCCAGCGAATTTTCGTAAAAGCATCAACATCTTGAAGATACATCACCAGCCGCTCTAGTCCATAGGTAATCTCAATCGAGACCGGGCGACAATCAATTCCACCGCACTGTTGAAAATAAGTGAATTGGGTAATCTCCATTCCGTCTAACCAGACTTCCCAACCCACACCCCAAGCTCCGAGTGTAGGGGACTCCCAATTGTCCTCTACAAATCGAATGTCATGGTCTTCAGGATGAATGCCTAGGGCTTTAAGGGAGTCTAAGTATATTTCCTGAATATTATCGGGTGACGGTTTGATCAGAACTTGGTACTGATAGTAATGTTGATAGCGATTAGGATTTTCGCCATAGCGTCCATCTGTTGGCCGTCGGCAAGGTTCAACATAAGCAACTGACCAAGGCTCTGGACCAATCGCTCTCAAAAAGGTGTGGGGGTTCATCGTACCTGCACCCTTTTCTGTATCGTAGGGCTGGGTAATCAGGCAACCGCGAGCGCCCCAAAACTGATGCAATGTAGTAATAACTGACTGAAAATTCACGCCGACCTCCGTGCAAGAGACTTAAATCGTATATTCATTTTTGCTCAAAGACCAAGCCAAAGCTGAGTTTGGAGCCTTCGAGAAAAAAAATGGAGGAGGGGTTGACAGTAGGGGAGATTATCGATATATTGGTAAATGCGCGCTAAAGAGGCCAACGCCCCCGACCGCGCCCGAACCTAGAAAAACCAATAGTTTGAAAGCCAAAATAAGTACCAATCCTCGTCAGAAATCAATCAAGTTTTGGGTTAACCCCCAAGGCTGAAAAAAAGAAGAGGATTCCGGAAATCAAAAGTTTTCGGAGCCAAAAGTAACTTTCTAT
>JAMPKV010000026.1 GCA_039962225.1 Microcoleus sp. AS-A8 | reverse complement strand
CTGGCAATTAATTTTCCGTTGAGGGTTTGAATTAATTGCTCGATGAGAATTGCTGCCAAGCTCTCCTGTTCAATCTCTTCTAAATGCATTAATCCAGCTTCATTTTCGGCATTTGAGTAGGTTTTTAGCTTTGAGAGCAATTGCTGAATACCGAAATCATCTAAGGCTTGCTGATAGCCATTTTGAAAAACTTGTTGTTCACTCATTTGGTATTGATTTGAAGACAAAAGGGGTGAATGGAGTATTACTACTCTCTCGTTAAAGAAGCGGAGCCAAAACTACACTTTTGCGTCAGCCAATCTTCTAGTAACCAAGCCTTAGTTACTAGAATTAATGGCTCTGATTGTAGAAACACAAAAAGAACTGTGGGAGGTGTAGCTGGTGTGGGAAGTTCCCCCAGATTTCTTCTCTTTTTTGGCGTAGAAACGCTTATTATTCATCTTTTTCTCCTAATAAATGCCTCTTGGTTTGCTCTCAAAATTCTGTGGTTTGACCTGTGGGGTGAAGTCGTGGGGTTGTGGGGTAAATCTGTGGGGTGTGGCTCGTGGGTTAGCTGTGGTGGCGTGGGGTGCTTGATTTTCCGTTCCCACACAGCCTCCCACAGCCTAATAAGCTCGGAACCCCACAGCCGAGTGAGACTTGCCTTCCTCGTCAATCTCACCCAATCCGCTATCCGCAAGTAGTCCCAAATACTGGTGAATTTGTTCTACTTTTTTACCTGACAAAACTTTGAATTTCTGATCGTAAACATTGCGGACAGTTATCCAGTCGTTTTTCTTTTTGGCAAACAGCCAGATGGTCTTTAGAGGTTCTGCCAAACTATCAGATACCTTCAGTTCTGCGGTGGGTTCGGTGCAGGCGTTTGCTTCCTTTTTTGTCTGTACTTCGCTAGTGGGTTCGGTCGCATCTTGCCCCTTTTCTCGAAAAGAGCTATCTGTTAATAATTGGGGCAAATCGTAGTTAGGGATTGGGTGCCAAGAATCAGTCCGTGAGTAATAAAATATGCGTCCTGTCGGCTCTAGTAATCGATTGATTTTTTGTTCAGCACCACTGGGGACAAACGAGGCTGACACGGCTAAAGCGTAAAGGTGGACTGACGGCTTATTAAGCAGAAAAATTCGTTGGAATGTCGCCAGAGCTGCCTTAGTCTTAAAGCCCAAGTCGGAGACGTAGGGAGACTGAGTTATCGCCCAAACAAACCGCCCTATCCCCATGTCCGGGTTGACTTCTCCCGATGAACAAATCCCCACAACAAAATCTTTGAGCTGGTTCATAAACGACCCAGCACACTTTTGATTGAGCGTCACAAATTCATCAATAATTAGTAGTTTCCGATGCGATTGAGAGCGATTGAAGCGGGTTAAAAGGTCAGAGAACGCGGAGATCGCGCCTTCCACATCCACGTCAAAATCACGCAGGTCAAAATGACATCGCTTGTCCGAGTCAATGCCACTCCAGTAGTGCCGTTCAGTCGGTTCGTCTTTGGGGTCAATCAGCCAGATTTCTAAATCGGGGTGCAGTTGTTGGAGGTGTGCGATCGCCATTGAAACTACCACACCTTTACCCACTCGTGGAGAGGCAGCGATTATCGTAGACTTCGGAACAGACGCCATCTCTAACGCTATGTCTGGGGCTTGGGGCGTTAGTTTCGTTGAGGTTTGGGTCTGAGCCACCTGGGGCTGAGTAAAGACTGTGGGCATTACCTCTGGCGTCGTAACTTCCGAGTAACGATCACTCGTTATCTCTTCTACGGGTACGTCAACGGCTAAAAGTTTCGTCGCTTCCCCAATCTGTTTAGGACTATCGTCAACCACAGAAGCTTCCACATCTATCGCCGGTTCCTCACCGTTAGGGTCAGGTGTGGGCGTTGAGGGTTTTCGTTTGGCGTAGCCGATATCGTTCAAGCCCGCCACTATAACGAGTACTCCCGCCAGAACATTTCCCGTAACGGCGCAGCCTATAAAAAAACCCACTAACGAAGCTACGGCGATAAAACCCTGATCCTTAGAGAAGTGACCCAAACCTATTGGGGACTGTCCGAAGTCGTTCTCGAATTCCAGTCCCTCTAACGTAATTAACGCTAACTTTCCCCCGTTAACTTTATTGTCTTCAGTCATTGGTAAACCTCCATAGAAAAGCCCCTAAAGTAGGCGTCGGGGCTATGAATTAAACGGCTATGCTAGTTAGCGATTGGCTTAACAAATTTTACGCCTTGCCAGACCGTAATCACGACACGGAAGCAAAGTTCAAACCCAAACATCGTTACCAAAAAAAACACCAAATTCCACCAATCGATTAACGAAGCGTCCCAGTTCGGTGCATCCTCTAAAATAGCGTTTATGCCCCCAACGTAAGGGGGGTAACGTAAGAAACAAACGATAGTTTCTATGGTGTAAGCGACCCAGCGATAGCTCTCTAGCCTCTCCCGTAGCGTTTCGGGTACGGAAGTTTCCGTTAATATGGGCATCACTTCAATTAACTGGACGATAGCCCAAAGGACGCATCCGAAAATAGGTACAATGTTAGCGAAAAGCCACTCCACCCAACCCCCAAGTAAAGGGATAGCTATTAACGAATCGAGGAACGGAATTGTGGTTATTTGTTTAGCGATAGCCTTAGAAAGTTCGAGCCAGGGCTGGACGTTAATTAGCATCAAAAATCCTATCCCAGCCGTAAAAAGGAATCGGGCTATCCTTAGCGCAGTGACGTTATTGGTTCCCGTTGCCGTCTCTGACGTTTGACCTTTTTTATTAAAATTAGGCATGGCTATCTTTTTTGCTCCAATAACTTCTTGAACTGTGGAATTTCAGGAGTAGCCACTCTGGCTACGTCAGTTAAATTTCCTTCCGCATTAACTACGCCGGTATCCCCTAACGTGTTGCAGACGAATGCCCCTGGCCTTAACGCTCGGTTGAGTTTTGGTTCCACCACGGCCTCTCCAGGCGTGAAGTAAATGGGTTGGCGTGTTTGGGCGTCAACTACGAGGATGCAGTTGTTGCGATAGCGATCGATCGCTACCTTGGAGAGCTTTGCCGCTTGACGTGCTTCGGTACGATTGAGGCGTATACGGTCTGAGAATTCGGCCTGATCTTGGCGTACCTGGTTCCCCTTAGCCAACGACTGCCTTACGTTCTCTCCTTGGCTTAGGGCGATGAGGGCGATACCCCCCCAAATGAGGTGAGATGTTTTAAGTTTCAAGTTTTAACCTCCTCGCCCTGGTGTTTATCCAGGGCGTAAACGTGTGGGTTAATCTTTGGAATTAACGTTACGGTCTTGGGCTACCATCCATTGCCACGCGCTTTGGACTATGTTGAGTTCCTCGCATTGGAGGGGGCAAGGTAGTTCCCCTTCGTTCTGGGCGTCGAGAATCTCCACTGCGTCTCTGGCTAACTGGGGAGGTACGCCTCTTTCGATCAGGTGGGGTAAGTTAGCTTCCGTAAACTCCGACATTACGCCTCCCATTCGTTGTCGTCGGGGCTGTAGATATTTCCCCCGACGCCCTCGTAACGTGCTTCCAAAGCGTTCCAGGCGTCACTTTGACGGAATTCGTTAAGGAGGACTACGCTAATCTCTAACGTCTCGCCGTTATCGAGGAAATCCCATTGCGTTGAGGCTTCGTTGTCCACAGAGGTATATCGTTCGAGAAACTCAGCTAAGTCGGCGATCGCACGGTGTAGAGTAGACGCAGGGACATTAAGTTGTGACATTTACGCCACCTCCTTGGTGTACCGAACCTGAGCCACCAAAGCCTCACATAGCCCCAAGAGGCTATCCCGCTCTATGTTGTCCAAAGAGGCTAAACTATCGACCAATTGGTCGTTTACCGCAATACAGGGTAGTTCTTGGTACGTATCTGTGAGGCTCCATTCCTCTTCGTTTTCGTCAGTATCGTGGAAGGCTAAGTTAGTGGCGATCGTGGCTAAGAGAATCAGTTTTTCGTAAGTCTCCAAGCTTTCGAGCCGTGCCCCAAACTTGTCCGTTAGTTCCTCCAAGGGGGTTTCGCCATCAGCGTAAAACGCCAAGGGTTTACAGCTAGTGCTAAAAATAGTCATCATTAGTTAGTCCTTAACGATTCGGTTTGAGTTGTGGGATTCGGGTCAACGCTGGGAGTCTCCATTTCGTCAGCGTTGACTTTCAATCTTTGAATAGGCGTCCGTTGGGTAGCGATGTAATCTTCAATGGTTTTTCCAGCTTCTAGGAAGCTTTCAAGCGCCCCGAAGGTAATCACCAGAAATCCTGTGTTAGCTTTCAATCCTTCGTATCCAAATGGTGGATTGGGATGAGCGCTGCACGCAGCGCTCATCCCAATTTTTGATAGTTTCTGCATCCTTCTCAAAGAACTGCTGAAGGTACTGTTGGGTTTCAAGACTTGGTTTGTTCACGGTTGGTACTCCTTCAAATAGGGGCTTAGAAAAGCCAGATTTGCGTCACTCCAGCATCCGTCCGAGTAGTTAAAAAATGCCCAATCCATTAGGCTCTCGCGTATGCCCTCGTTACGTCTGAGGTACTCGCGTTCGGCGTCATCCCAGTCGCGTTCGGCGTCGATCACAGCCCCCCAAATACCCGCCTCGAAGTCTGGAGTAGAGCAGGGGAGGATGAGGATCGGGAGTACGTGGTCTGTTGTTAGGTTCATCGTTAGGTACTTGATGATTTGCATCCATGCAATGCCTTACTCCTGGTCTGGGAGATAGGCGATCACTATGCGGTTTTCAAGGTTCGGAAGACTTGGTTGTGCTGCTGCTGCGATCGCCAGAAATAGTTCAGTTAGTCAGCGGATCGCACAGAGATTCTGCATCTCGCATACCTTGGTCAAAATCACTACTCATCGCCCACCGCCATCAAAGCGGAACCGAATGCAGCAGCGCCACACAGCAAGCCAAACACAGCAAGAGCCGGACTAGCAAGGGTAGCGCCAGCCATCAACAGCCCACCCATTGGAACGCTGAATAGCCCAGTAACCCCCACCATTGCATACTCAAATAACCCGCGTTTCTTAGACGGCTTTGGAAGTGATTTACACTGCATTTCAAGCAATAAAATAATCATTTGTCTGTACTCCTGAGTTAGTTGTTCAAGCGGTAGGAGGGACGGGGTTCCCCCCCTGAGTAACTGATGAACTTGGGCTAGCTGCGAGTAGAGAATGCCTGTCTCGCTTTCTTCAAAAAATCCGGCTCATTAGCGTCGTCAGCTTTCCCATTCCAAGTGCCGAGGCGTGAAACTGATGCGGGGACTTTTACGCCCAAACGCTGACGGATTTTCTTTACATCGGGCTTAGTTTTCGTTAACGCGGAGTTAAGGCGATCAGTTAACTCCGTTTCCTTTTTTCGTAACTGATCAAGGTTGAACTGCTGTTTCGCGGATTCCTTAATCGTTTGCTCCGATTCAAGTTCCTGGTACGCTTCTACCCATTTCACGAGAGCCTCTAAGTCCTCAACGTGAGCCGCTGCGGACATTACCACATCGAGATCTACGCCTGTTGTTTCGGCTAGATCCAAAACGTCATCATCCGTAACGGCTAGGTCAGAGTTACCGATGTCTACGTTGGCGTTACTGTTTTCGGAAGCGGGTAACGCCTTGGATGCCCCCATCTCTGCGATGTGCTGGCGGATGCGATCGCACTCGTTATCGGTTAGCTCAGAAGCGTCGGGGTCGATGTCTAGATTTAAAAGCAGCGTGTCGAAAACGTCTTGATCAGAATAGCCAAATTGGGTCATTGCTTCAGATTTAATCATGCTACGTTTCTCCTTTTGTTCCTTACGTTTTGAGTGGCTAAGTTTTTTACGATTTCGTCAAAGTTGCGTTTGAGATAAAGCAATTGTTGCTGGCGCATTACCTCAGTAGCTTTAGCGTAAGAGCCTTCGCCTTTTAGATGTCCGATAGCGTTACCTAAAACCCAAATGCAATACCAATCAAGTTCAGTTGGGTGGGCTTTAACATAGCGCTGATAGTCCAAAATTTTAGCGGGAACGACAATCTTACTTTCGATACGCCAAAGCGTTGTTCGTGACACCCCAAACCTTTTAGCGGCTTCCTCACGAGTAAAGGTTTGGTCGGTGAGAGTCCACGATTTTGTTGGCTCACGAGACACAAAAATCGGCGTGAAGTTTAACACATGAGTTTCTCCTTTTTAAATGCGTTTCGGTACGTTTCACTTCTCCTACGTTTCGTTTCACGGTGAAGCGGAGATGTTTCACGTCTCAATACCCTGATAGGTCTTAACGACCCGTCACATCTGCGTTAGGGGGTTTGTTTCATTCGGGGGTGGAACGTAGTCGGTTTTGTTTCAACCCCTGCTATACTCAACGTTAGTAGTCTTACGTATAACTGTCAAGTAATTACGTAAGATTACATCAAAAAAAGTTACGGGAAGGCTTTTAGCTTTCCTGGCGTTTTACTTACGTTTAAATCAGGGGTATCCCGTAAAGCTGTAATGGTCTTACAATTGCGGCATGGGAAAACGTGGAATCCGATCGCAAAAAGGGCAACCTGAATCCGAGTGGGGCGAACCTAAGACTGGGAAAATTACCGTCGCTTTAACGGAGACGGGGAAACAACTAGCCAAGGAACGCTCCGATCGCACTGGGTTTTCGTTAAGCGAAATTCTTGAACGTTGGGGTCGAGGCGTTTCTGTTGATGGGGAAAACGCAACCGTAGAAGCGACGCCAAATATAAAGGCAATCATTAAAGCGCTTCCTCGGCTATCCAAACCTCAGCTTATCCGTCTCGTATGGGCATCCTTAACGTTATTGCTGGGTAAGCCCGAACCCGAACCCGACCTGATAACGATAGAGGAGGAAATTAACGCAGCTGACCCACAGGTTTTGGGGGATAAGGCAGGCATCCCGCCAGAACGAATAACCGTGATCCAAGAAGGAGGGGATATTTACTACGACGAACTCATTAAGTTAGCGCGAGTATTCAAACTGAAGCCAAGTGAGCTACGTGACCAACTACCTAACCAGATAACCAATGGGTGCAACACTTGATTTTTACTTACGCTTGTGCGAACGGGAATTTACCTCCAACGAGGTCATCCTAAAGACCCGTACCCCCTTAGTGGTGGAAGCGTTGATTAAACTGGGCGTTGACTTAGCCAAATGGGCGATCGATGCGGGTAGAGAGTTAGTCCTCATTTACCTAGACGGGTGTAAGGAGCCTTACGTAATCGAAAGCTGGCTAGCAATGGCGTCAACCCCATCAGGTAACCCCAACCCGCGTCAAGTAATCCCAGAGATGTTGGGGCTAAATCCCCCCGATGTCCTAGTTCCAGAGTTAAACGTTTCCCGCAAGGAGGCTGACGAACAGGAGAAAGCCGTTTACCTCACCCGCCACTACGACCACACTATTCTTTACGCCAACCCCTTCGCCCTCAAGGCTAACAACAAAGCCCCAGAGGACATGATTGGGAAGGACTGCGTAGCCCTATGGGAAGACGACGTACTCGTTACCCTTGACTCCCGGTTGCGTAAAGATAAGCGACTGGTGGAATACGAGTACCCCGGCCTACGCTGGGTAACCGATGAGGAAGGACGTTCTTGGAGACGGGTACCGTTTATTTTTGTGTCGAACTATTGGCTCCTCGAAGACTTCCAGGGGTCTGGCGTTAGCGTTCGGTACTGTGAGATTCAACACGCCGTACCAGCTAACCAGAAAGAATTACTTAGGGTACGTCAATGAACACGGGTCAAACAAATCCCCAATTACGCCTACTCAGACATAAATGCCGTCATACCGTAGAGGCTTGCAAACGAGGGCACTGGGGGCGCGTAACGATTTTAGCTTTGGAAATCCTAGCCCTCGTTAATCGACTAGACGAGCTAAAAGACACGGAACATTTTCCTTAGCCATAAGGGGTTTTGTTTTCGCGATCGCTCCATAGGCAAGCCCCAAGATCAACAAAACTTAATATTTGCTCAAAATGCCTGCACAGTAACAAGTTCGCACTTTCATTGCACACATGCATGGTTGCAATATTCGATTAGTACAGGCGATCGCTTGCAATGTATCTTATGTGTTCACATTACAATATTTATACGATCACCCAGGCGATCGCTCCAGTAAAGGTTGTAGCGTTTTTTTCGGGAGGACAGATGTCACTAAAAAACAACGAGAGATTAATCAAGGCATTGGTGCCAGATGCGGTAGGCAAGGATCTGGCTCGACTACGGGAGCATCTCGGCGTAAGCACCTTGTCGAACGTGGTCGCGATCGCGATCAGAAAACTGGCGATCGCCGAATTTCAGCAAAATGCAGCGACCTCCTCTGACTACGAATCAAAGGAGGTCGCTTAAGTTTGGTAGCAGACGTTAGTCAAAAAGTTTCCAGCCTACGCTAACGCCGCTAGTTTTCGTACAACTCAATTTCTCCCCTAATAGGCAAAAAGCCGTGTTGACAGCACGACAGCAGCCTAAAGGGGAATGAGTCTTTTCTTGTAAACCACCTGCGGTTACTGACCAGCAAACTACCGCAGGGACACTTAACTCCGAAAAGGAGATCACTGATTTATGTCTAATTTTACCTCTTTTACCTCAAGTAGCAATCGCCCCATTGCAGCGATAGACCGCTCAAACCCTTGCAGCGCTAATTCTAGAGTCTTTTTTGTCACCCTCTCCTCAGGTAACGAGTCAATGGTCAACGGAGGGCAGCAGTAATGGTACACACTCCGATCAAAACAACTGCCCTGACTATCGATCGCAACCAAGCGACAACCCAGCTAAGGCTTTTGGGTTATCAGCCCGGAGAAAACGTGTATATGCGGTTCTTCGTCCCGGATACCGATCCAAGATACGGCACCCCAGCAGCAGCCAGAAAAACCGATAAGTTGAACTGGGAAGAAGTTGAGCGATACCAAAATGACGGTTACGGAGTTTACTTCGTTATCAACGGCGGCGGTCACAAAGACAGCGAGGTCAAAGTTGGTCGTGCTGTATTCTGTGAGTGGGATGATCGCCCAATTGAAAATCAGATTTTTGCATGGCAGAGCCTGAACCTACTAGAGCCGACTATGCAGATCGGCACTCGCAAATCAGTTCATAACTACTGGAGAGCTGACCTAACAAAAGATCAGTGGATCGAATTGCAACAAGACTTGCTGGTATACACGCAATCAGACCAAAAACTTAAAAACCCCTCTAGGGTATTGAGGCTGGCTGGCTGCTGGCACCTCAAACCAGGTTATGAGCCGATGCCGTGCGATATTATCCACCACTCAGAGAAGGTTTACACCTATGACGAGTTGAGAGCCGCAATCCCCCGCCGTCAACAGCCAGAGCAACCGACTATCGATTACCAGCCTCCAATTTCTGGCGATGTACCACTCTATCAGTTTCTGACCAAAGATGACCGAGCGCTGATCGACCAGGGCGCTGGGCAGGGGTCACGCAACGACAGTGGAGCAAAACTAGCCCGTAACCTCCTCGGCACAGCTGAACGATTAAAATATCTAGGTATCCGCTTTAGTGATGACCCGCGTCACTTATTTCACGATTATTGCTACCGCTGCACCCCATCACTCTCCACTAGTGAAGCTGACACTATTTGGAAGACCGCACAAAAAGACAATCCAACCTCTTCACTCAGCGATGACGCCTTAGAGAATTGTGCAAAAGCTTGGTTGAAGAATCAGGAGCAAAAATCGGGGCGTGGGTACAGCAGTGGCATTGGTTTTGGTGGCGGCAATCGTCGCGGCAGCTCCGGTGGGAGCGGCGGAGATGGAGGTAATGGCGACAATAAAATCATCCAATTGCCTAGCATTCAGGAACTCACTGAAAGCCAAGTAAAAATTTTGGTTGATGAAATCATAGAAAAAGGTCTAAGTGGCGGTGAACTTAATACAGTCCTGAACGGGATAAGTCACCGCACCCCCTGGCGGATTGAACAACTCTACAAGTTGTACTACCAAAAGTTGCAGGATATCGAACGGATTGAGCTTAGAGATAACAACCGCGAACAGCTCGAATCCTTATTGGATGCCAGTAATGCATCCTTAGACTTGCACGATTTCTTGCACCCCAACCTAGCCAAACCATTGAAACATATAGCTTCTAGGTTAAGTCTGAAACCGGAAGTTTACTTGACAGCGCTCTTGATAACAGCGTCGAGTCTCCATAACCCAAAAACTCGGATCTGGTTATGTAAAGAAGACGATTTTGATCAACCAGCAGGTCTTTATGGGGGGATAATAGCCCCATCCTCTCAGAAGAAATCGCCTGTACTCAAAGCGATCGCAGTAAAACCTCTCAAGGTGTTAGACGCCGAAGAACGGGAGAATTACAAGCGCAAGCTTTGTAATTACCATCGGAAAATGCAGGAATGGGAGGAACTCTCGAAAGAAGAAAAAAAAGATACAGACCCCCCAGTGGCACCGGAAAGAGCTGTTCACTACTTCACGAAAACCAATGGGGAAGGCTTAGATTACCAGGTGCCGCGACAGCCCGATCAGGGGCTACTCTACCTTGCCGACGAACTGGTATCAATCATCAACAGCCAAAATCAATATCGGCAGGGGAGGGGCAGCGATCGCCAAGACCTACTCTCTTATTATGACGGCAGCAATCATTTAACACTGAGAGCAGATGGCGTGAAATCAGAATTTGACACCATTTTACTTTCTATCCTGGGGGGAATCCAGCCAAAAGTTATGCAGTCGTTGCTGCAAAATTGCGAAGATAGCGATGGTAGTTGGGCTAGGTTTATTTTTGTCCATCAGCCTGCGGTTGCTGGCACACTACACGCTGATGGTGGACGAATCGATCTAACAGAGTTATTGGTTGACGTCTACCGGAAAATCCGAGCGCTGCCGACTGTGGAGTACACCTTAACTCCTGAGGCATTTAAGATTTTCCAGAGCGCATATGCTCGCTATCAGCAAAACCGCGTCAACGACCCGCTATTGGGTATGCAAGCGGTCTGGGGTAAGTGCGAAGGCCGCGTAGGGCGATTAGCCCTGAATCTTCACGTCATCAATTCCCTCGCTAATGGCGACGTTCCAACTCAGGAGATTGGGGCAGATACGATGCGATGTGCGATCGCGCTCACCAACTACTACGCCATGCAAGTCAAAGCTCTGTACACCGAATTCAGTGATTCAGATGCACTGGCACCTCATCTGGCTAAGGTAATCGAGATGAGCCTGAAGTGTCGTAAATCAAAAACTGAGGGGTGGCTAAAAGCCAGTGACGTTTACTTGGCAATCACCAAAAAACATCGTCCAAATCCTGAAACTGTGCGGGAGTGGTTCACCGAATTGGTGGTGATGGGCAAAGGTGAGGTAAGGGGGTCAGGGCGATCGCTTCAGTTCCGGGCCTTTTTACCCAATGATCCTCCCCCTAAACAACAATTAGACGAATTTAGACAAGAATTAGACAAATCGTCTAACAGCCAACCCCTTGTAAAACAAGAGGTTCAGGAGAAATTAGACAAATTAGACAATTTAGACGATTTCCCAAAAAACTCTACAAACTCTATGGATGTTCAAGCCATAGAGTTTGTAGAGGCAACACCAGATACTGGCTTAGAAAAAGAATCAGTTTTAGACAGCTTGTCTAAGTTAGACGAAATGGCAAAAAGGACTATGGACGTTCAAACCATAGGTGCACTCGTAACTGCAAATACTGGCGTAGAAAAAGACTTAATTTTAGATGAGTTGTCTAATTCGTCTAATTTTGCTCATAACACTCAGCTAGAGCAGGTTACAGCGTTAGACAATCCGTCTAATAAATCGTCTAATTTAGACGTTTTATTGATGGAGGAAGCGATTTCTCCTGCGTCTAGCGCGATCGCACCTTCTCTCGCTGCTCCCGAACCAGCAGCGGTCACGATGGCACAAGAGGAGGCGATGGTCGCTACGCGAACCGCCGAAGGCATCGCACCTTCTCCCGCTCCCGCTGCTCCCGAACCAGTAGCGGGAGCACACGCCGCTGACCACACCGACCCCGCTGAAGCAGAGTACAAGCAATTAATCACCGACACCGACCTAGAACTCAAGCGGTTAGGGTGGGATGAGCAGCAGGGGCGCGATTATTTAACCAAGGTGTATGGTCTGCGATCGCGGCACCTACTCAGCAACGAACAATTACGCCATTTCCTCCAGTACCTTGAGGCGCAGCCCGATTGATACTGTTCAGGAGTGCCCCCCTTGAGAAAGGGAGGGCACTTGAGAAAGGAGCTATTCCATGCAGTCCTCCAGCGGCGCTCTAGCACTCCTCCAGCAAAAATCGCTAATCTTAGAAAATGGCCGCGCAACAAACAACCGAACAAGAGGAATTTTGGGATTTACTTAGGAAGATCTGCCCACAGCTTCCTGGGGAGTCGGCAAAAGCTTATCAAGCTTTTGCGGACACAGCCTTTTCAGGATTAAGCGTTCGACGCTTGTTGGATCGATATAAGGAAGTCTCGGATTTAATTAGCGAATCCTATGACACCGCGATCGCACCGCCGCCCACCTTGAAGCTAAATACTTTATTTACTTGGTCAAACAAACATCAGTGGCAGAAGCGACTAAAAGATTGGTTTCCAATCTGCGAGGCATACAAACGGAAGTTGGCGTGCGATCGCGAGAAGGTGATCATAGATCGATGGAATAACAACCGGTTGCGGTTGTTAGACGGCGTTGACGAAATGATCCAAAGAGCCGAGGTGATGTTGAAGCATCCTCACATTAAAAAGACGGTAAAGCGTAGAGTAACATCGCGATTTGAGGGAGAGCAGATAGAGCAGGAAATCACTTTAGCACCCTCTAATTGGCAGTTGCGGGATATTGCGCTCTTTTACAAGGTGGCGCTGGAATTAATGAGAGAAGTGGTGGGCGATCGCCAGTTGGCGATTGATCGCTTGCACGCAGATGGATATGTGATAATCGATCCATCAGTGGGGGGCGATAACGAGGCGATCATTGAGCAATTTTTGAGTGCGACGGAAAGATTAGAGGAACTGGAAATTTGAGCGATCGCCCCCCGTCAAACCAAACCCGTTAACATCACGCAAGTGGTGTTTACACGCTGGGGGGGAGTTTGGGGTGCGATAGCGAAGCGCTGCTGCGAAGCGCAGATCGCCTTCAAAGTGATCCAAAAATATAATTCTCCCCTATGTTAAGGGCAATGACAACAAATGTCTAAGTTTAATATTAAACTTAGACGTTGAAGGGGGTGCGATCGCGAAGCGTTGATCGCACCAGTGAACCTAATTATAATTCTCCCCTGTGTTAAAGAGAACTGGCAACTCTGCTTACATTTGAATATTAAAATAAGAGGATCATGAGGCGATCGCTCTCTATGGACTCATCGTTTTTATCCTTACCTTTGCTGTTGCTTAGGGAATCGCGACGAGAATTGCGATCGCTGGAACCACGAAGATTTTTGCGAGAATTGCTTGTGTGGCTTCTGCTATTGCTGAGTCTTCTTCTAGATTCCATAGGTCATCAGGGTATTTTCAAGAGTTGAGCCAGCAATAGCAGGATGTTTATCGGTTGACAGAAAAGCGATATTTTTCTTTAGAAAGAAGGGGGCGATCGCTCAATGACGCTCCATCATCTTTTTCTTTGCATTTTCTCAGGGGCGATCGCAGAGAAGTGCGATCGCCCTCATTGCTGCTGCGCTGGCGTGAGTTGATTTTGCGTTTACTGCGATCGCTGGAGTGTTTGCTTCCAAATTTTATAGGTCGCCAGGGTATTTTTTTAAGGTTTGAGCCAGCAATATCAGGGTGCTTATAACTCCTTAATTTCAACTCCATGACCAAGTAACAGAAGTGTCTCCCTTATCCATTTTTCCCCAGCATCTCAACTTAGGGAGCAGGGTGCGGATGAGGTTTACATTGAGGCTTATTTTCTTTTTTTCTTTCCACGTCCTTTCT
This sequence comes from Microcoleus sp. AS-A8, assembly GCA_039962225.1. Taxonomy (NCBI): domain Bacteria; kingdom Bacillati; phylum Cyanobacteriota; class Cyanophyceae; order Oscillatoriales; family Microcoleaceae; genus Microcoleus; species Microcoleus sp. AS-A8. Next base: position 68,678 of record JAMPKV010000026.1, on the reverse strand, counting down.
TGTGCTGATCATCATTCAACTCAGTCTTATTCTGTGTTGTTGTCTCAGAGCTTGTACTATCCCTTTCGTTCGATGCTACGATCATTTTTCTATTGGTTAAGACAAGAGCATGAGAGCTTCCCGGTTCCTCTCCCTTTTGCCTCTGCTCTCCAGTTGTACCTATTGTGTCATCTCCTTCCGACTTCCTGCCCAAGCTCGACCCTCGCCCCCTGTTATTCCCATTGCCTGCCCTCGGATCATCGGTAGAATCCTCAGGTTCGCCTATCATCTTTGTTATCACTTCTTCCTTTATTTTCTCGGCCTCTTTCGTGACAGCTAGCTCCACTGCCGACTCATTTCGTTTGATGCCTAATAAAAGTTTTACTTGCTCAGGAGTTAAATTAAACTCTGTTCCATCCTCTCTCGCATCTAAAACTTCATGAAAGTCTTTAAGTTGTGCCAATGAGATGCGTTCATGTGGAGAACCTAAAGAATCCTTTAGTATTTTTTCAAAATGACGTTTGTCGTCTTGCCCTTTTTCCATTTTTTCTGTTAGTTTTTCCATCACACGTGTATCGATATCTCTATCTGATCCCCGGACAATTGGTCCATCGGTTGTTGGTACACCGTACCAAAAGCGAGACAATGAGCGCCCAATATTTCTGAGACCCGCTGGCACTCCAGATGTGGCATTCATCAGCCTTATTATTAACTCTGTTAAGCTCAATATTCGGTCATTACAATCTGCGCGTATCTCCTGGTGTAATGCACGGTTGCTGATGGATAAAGGAGCAGTGTTCATCATTCCAGAAGGTCCTTGTAGGAGCTTTTCGGGATTTCGGAGTATCGCGGTTAGTTTTTGCCAGCCAACACCCCACAAATGAGGGAACATCGAGTTGTTAGCTATATCCAACAAACGAAATGCGTTTGTACCTGCACCAATCTGTATTTGGGTCAATGTCTTTTTTTCCGTGTCCAGTATCCATCGATGTATCGCGAAGCCTGCAAAGACGTGGCTATACCCGGTATACATAGTCGCTCCGACTATCCGAAAGTTTCCGTAGCGATAGTCTATAATGTCTCGAGGGATTACAGCGTTCGGTCCTAAGAACCAGGGTTCAACAAGTGGTTTGTTTGTTTGAAGGTTTGATCGATTTAGTTTTCGTATCTCTTGAACTGTTTCCGAATTCATCTTCCAGTAGTCCATCCAATCCGAAAGAGAGAAATATGAGCGAAGCAATCTGTTCTCAGCTGTATCGTTAATTCTATTCCAAAGAGAAGGGGGCACTTCGATAAACGAGGGCTGGATCGACCGGAAGAATAGGCGCATAATCCCAGGTCCTAGTTTTTCAACGTGAGCCATTTGTTCGTCGGTCAGCTGTATCGGTGGGAACCTACATATCACCTCATGAGCGATTATCCCTCTGGTTGATGCCGTAACTGTGCCACCTGCTTCACGAACCGGATTCTCTGCATTTGCCTCCGCCATAGCTACCAGAACGTCGGGCTTTGAGAACGTGCTTGTTATGTCGGTCTCTCGTTTCTCTCGGTCGGAATTGTTGAAAGAAATTTTCCTCTCGTCCGGGAGTTTTTTCTGCACGGCTACTATGAATTTGTCTCCTTCTATAGATGCCGATTCACGCTTAGTGTTGCGTAATAAATCTATTCCATAACCCATGCCTTTGACCAAAAACGAGATATTTCGCGGTGCTGGATTACTCAATGGGCTCTTTCGCGGTGATAGATTACTCTGAAAGTTTGCTGCATTTCCTATCCGAAACATTCCTCATTCCCCCTTACTTTATTCAACATGGGCTTTATAGCTGAGTACCAGACTAATGGTGTTGAGAATCCCCTTATCGCCATTGATGGTAAACGTCCACTCCGACCCCCGGCTGCTGATACTCAGCCCGCTGGCTTGCAAGAACTTGCCATCCTTCAGAACCAGGTTTTTGTCGCGATTCAGCATCATGCTGATAGCTCCCGGTTCAGCTAAGTCATAGCTGGCAAAGATACCCGTAATCTTGCTACTGCTCATATTGGGGAATAGGTCACGGCTCATCGACAGGATTAATTCATCATCTTCGCCCTCTAGAAAGTCCGCCCACTCATCGGGAAACTCCTGCGCCACATCAAAGAAGCGGGCAGTGGGATAGGGTTTCAGCAACCCTTTCACCGCACTGGCAAATACCTGTCCTCCTTGTTCGGCGGTGTATTTGAGGTTGATGATGACATCCCGCAGGGTGTTGATGTTGTAGGAATTTTTCTTGCCGTTCAGTTCCAGTCGCCAGGTCGAAACCGCACCAGTATTTTCAAACGGCAGGTAGCGTTCATCATCAAACCGCAGCTCAAACAAACCGTTGTTCTTTTCGCCCTCGTCTACATGGGACAGGGCAATTTGCTGGTTTGCCTTCCAGCCGTTACGCAGCGATTCGGGCGGTTGATCCTTCGGATCTAGCAGATATTTCACTGCTTTGGGGTCGGGTTCCAGCACCGTCTTGTGGTTCAGTTGAGTGAGAGTCGCCATCACCGATTGACTGGTTTCTCCAAAGTCAAAAGACAGCGACAGGGTGCGAATCTGGCGGCAATAGTGCCCCGGAAAGTCGTAGTCGAACAGGCTTTCTGTGAGGGAGAATTCACAAACACCCTTAGTTTTCAATCGCAGCAGTGCTACAGGATCGAGATCCAGTAGGGAAATATTTTTGGTAATTTCAAAGCCCCGGCGATTGCTATCGATGTAGGCTTTTTCCATCCGGTCTAAATCCAGTGCTAAGCTATCTCCCGCCAGTAAGCCTTTGCGTTGGCTATCCCAGTAGGGACCGTTGATAAAGTTGACGTCACTTTCTTTCATACCACGCTCAAACTGGAAGGCTTTTTCGGCGGCTTTGGCCATGTCAAAGGCCATTTGATAGGTTTGGTAATACAGCCCTGACAGCTTGCTTGCCATCCACTGGTAAAGCTGAGCATTGGAAAACTTATCCCGCATGTAGGTGCTGATGGACTCGTTTTGGGCAATTTGCTGATCGAGGATGGCGAGTTCGCGCTCGGCTATTTTTTCCTGGAGCATGGCTCCTTGAATTTGCAGCCCGATTTGCTTGATTTCACTGTCAGCCATTGCCTTTTGCAAGGTCCAATCTTGTTTCGATCGCTCATGCTGGGCATAAATCCCGATCGCATCACCGATCATACTAATGCCATCCCCAGAGTTTTCCAGCGCCTCCGAAATCTTGCTGATCGACTCACCCCAGCTTTTGCCGCCCGTGGTGCTACCAAAGCAAAAAGGACCAATATGAAAATCAGGAGTGCCATAGACAATCGCTCCTGCAATTTTGACGATCCCTGCCGCAGTCATCAGCCCAGACCCCAGAATCATCATGGCAATTTGACCGGATTCGAGCGAGGTTAAGCCATTGGCAATCAAACTTTGGTAATGGTCGCGTTGATAGGTGGTGGCTACTAGACTCTCCTCCAGGGCTTGCCGACTGTACTTTGCCTCCTGAATTTGATCTTCTTTGGTGGCGCGAGTCAAGTTCAGAATAATGCCTTCCTGCCGATTTTGCAGCAGGCTCAGCTCTTCGGCATCTTTCTTTTCCAAAGCAGCCAGCAAATCGTTGCCAAACTGGCTCAGCCTTTGCACCAATTCCTGGGCTTTGCGTAGCATGAACTCAAAGCGGTAGTGAGGCACAGGCACATTCAAACTGGCGATCGCGCTGCGGAGGCTGGCTCCCGTCCCTACAGCCCGCACTAGTGCCATCGGATCGATCGGCGGCTCGAACAGGGGTAACGGTTGACTGATGCCCATGATGTTGAGGCAATGCCGAATTTTGTACAGACGATCTTCGACCCGCCCCCAATAATCCATGAGGACGGTGTTTTCGGGAACAAAGAAATAGGGATTTGGCACGCTGGCATGGGGCGTTTCGGTGGGATACACCAGGAAGTCATAATCCTGGTCTCCATCCGTTAAATTCTTTAAGGTCAGACGAATGGTCTCTTGCCCTCCCGGTTGAATCCCATCGGGCTGGCTCATTTGTTGGTCAATCCGTTGTTCACTGCGCTGAATCCCTGTGTCCGTTTGCAATTGGGCGTAACGCTGGTCTTCTGATAGGGACTTCCGTCCGAGGTTTTCGGGCTTGTCTCCCAGCAAATCGTAGGCCAGGATGTAGAGCATCCGCGCTTCGTTGATGCTTTCCCGCGTGTATTGCTGAAATAACATATCGCCCCAATCGAGCAGATTATCAAGGTATGCCATGACAATCGCCTTTTGATAGGCCATCGGTCGGAGTGCGGCGATCGCGTGGGGGTCAAAGGGATCGGTTAAATAGGCATTAATCAGCGCCTCATCCACACGGGCTACCGTCGGGATATCTTCCGTAAAAGGCAGAAACTTCCAATAGGGAGCTACACCCGTCGGGTCATAAATATATTCGTACCATTTCTTCGCCGCTTCAAATTGCTGCCCCAGATTCAGGGCCTGGGCAATCAGGAACGGCGCATGGAAAAAGATCTCCCAGTAATAGAGACCATTGGCGCTGGAGAAATCGAGATAGGAACTCTTGGGCAATTTTGTTTCATCGACTTTGCCGGGTTTCACCTTGATGGTGGTGGCAACCTCAGCTGCTAGGATGGTATTGCTCGTCAGTTTGAAGGAGGGCGTATCATCGATTTGCTGAGTGGCCAGACTGAGCAGCCTGGGCAATCCTCCTATAAAAAATTCTTGATTTAAGCGATAGGCCACGCTGGTAGTGAGGCGAACAATTTCATAACGCACATCCTCCAGTTCAAAGGGTTGGGTGCTGTTTTTATCGTGGATGGTGTATTTGATGTAGCGATCGCCCTGAAATAAATACAGATCTTGCGCTTCGCCCTCACCCGGAACATCGAACGCGCCATCCAATCCCGCTGTCAGTTCCTTGGGCAAATTGCCCCAATTGCGGCGAATGGGCTTGAATTTGGGTGGTGTGGTCAGTTCCTGAAGTTCACCGTTGTGCAGATCGCTGAGTCGGAAATAGTGACTGCCTGCAAACAAATAGGTTTTTCCACCCAAGGTGAAGGCTGCATCAATGCGAGGCGAATCCCAGGTAAATTTTTTGGGATAGCCGCGATCGACAAAATCACTCAGGGGTGCATCCAAGGTGGAATTGGTGTTCTTTTTCGCCAATATTGTGTAGCGAAAAATTTGGTCTCCAGTGGTTAAAAACAGGTAGTTTCTGCTGTCATCTCCTTTGACAAAGGCTGTATCCACCACACCCTGTTCAGCAATATTATTTTTAACGCGACCCCATTGGGCTGGAGTTGAGGCGGGGCTGGTCAAAGTTCCAACGCTGGGATTGTCCGATTGCACATAGGTTTGATTCGTCTTGTCGAAGTAATAGATTGTGCTTCTGAGACCCTCTGCCGTAAATGTCTGCAAGATGGGCTGCATTTTGTCCCATTGGGGAAATTTATCCGAGTTCGTTCTAAGTTTTTTGGGATATCCCGCATCGGGGTAGTTCACACGGCAGGAGCCATACTTACTGCCCGAATACACCACATACTCATCGCTACTGAATAAATAGGTTTTGTCGCCATCGCAAAATGCCGCATCAATCTGTCCGGTGCGAGCGATGTTATCGCCCATTTTGCCCCATTTTTCCTCACTGGATTGACTATTCCAAGCGGCGATCGCCGTATCGAGGGACTGGATCGAGAGGTTCGTTTTAGACACCGCGATGTAATCCGACTGCCGGAACAGGTAGACATGATTGTCGGCACCCACAAAGGCAGCGTGAATGCTGTGTGCAACCGTCACCTCATCCTTGGTATTTGTAGCCGTTAATTTTCGTCCAGCAAATTGATAGACGACACCATTTAACTCAAAGCCTGCGGACCATTCCGTCTTGTTATCTGTGAGAAGGGTTAATTGACCATTTTTATATTCATAATTATTCTTTGCTGTCGTGAAGAAATACACATCCGACCCTTTGTTATAGGCCGCCGCCACCCGTTCGTTTCTGAGAGCATTTTTTTCAGCTTCGTTTTTGCTATTGGCGTTAAATCCTAGCTCAATCAATAGCTCCAGGAAGTCATGAGCTTTAGGTTCACCATTGATCACGCTATAGTCGGAACCCGCAGTGTATTTGACATACTGAAATCGATGGATGAGATAGGTGGTGGCAGTGGCACCACTGCCTACAACAAACGCGGCATCCACAGACGGTGCAGTCTTGTCCTCGTCTGGCGGTCTAAAATCCTTGATGAACGATGATTTCGTGACGCTGCCCCAATCATCTTTGATCGACCGCTCTGTGGATGAACCAGACACCAGATAGGTTTTCGTCGTGTTGTTGAAGAAGTAGACTTTTTTGTCTTTTCCTTGAAACACCGCATCAATGGTCGTCCAATTGGGTTTATTCCGATCGGGGAAACTGGGATGCTCGGAAATCGGTCGAGGATAGCCCTCGTCCACCCATTCATAGGGCTTGGAGCCACCATTGTTGGAGTAAGCAAAGTACTGGTTACCACTAAACAAATAGGTCGTTTGGACTTCTTTCAATCTTGGGATTTGAAAATCTTGTGGGGTTTCTATCACCCTTTGGGTTTCTTTATGCACATAAGCCGCGTTCACAATCCCCGTTCTTTCAATGTTGTTGTCTACTTTTCCCCAAGCCTCTTGGATCGGGGTTTCAGCAGAGAATGGGATTGTGCTTGAAAAGGCATCAGCGGAAACGTATGTTTTATCGTTCTTAAAGAAGAAGGTTTTACGAACGGTGCCGCGCTGGGGCAACTGCACAGCCGCATCGATCCCAGACCACTTGGGCAGTCCATCTTCATTGTTGGGAATGGATTTTGGCCACAACTCACGACCTAAAACGCCCACATCCGGCTTGCAGAGGAAGCTACCCCCTTTATAGTCGAAACTAAACCAGGAACCTTCCGTCGATTGATCCCCCGTATTGAACATCACCATCTGGTCGGCAGGAATATCCGGCTCATCAAAAATCGAGCTAAAGATGTTGCTGGCATTCTCAAACGAGTCCTGATTCCATAATTTGACCGTATACAGCTCCGGAGTCAGACTAAAGGTGCGATAGCAGGTGATGGTTCTGGCTTCACCGGCCTGGGGGCGTAGGGGAGAGTAACCCGTCAATTCGGTCACGATAGTAATGAGAGCTGTTTGGGCTTCAGGCGTCATAGGCACTGCGCCACTCCAAAACCGCCAAAGTAACAGTTTCAGTACATCGAGTTGAGGGCGTTTCCCTTCCGGTATGGCGGATTCTCGCATATCGAGTACCCGTCTTTCCTGATAATCAAAGGCGCGGAAAATCAATGCACCATCGGCTTCTTTGCCAATCGCAAACAGCCGTTCCCCTGCTTCCGGCAACGGTTTATCTACCAAAGATGGATACAAATTCAGGTCATATTCCGTAACAGGCACTTCATAGGTGCATTGAATAATAATATTTTCATGGTTTGCATTAGCTTCACTACCAGGAACGCTGAGCTTACTGGAGGTTTCAACCAATAATCCAATGTTCTTAATATCTTTCGCGACGATACCGGGTGGCATCTTAATTTCGATCTTTTCAGCCGCTTCGTCTTTGGGTCGAAAGGTTTGGGCAGGAACCCATTCTTTGTTGAGGTTATAGAACGAGTAAAAAATGCGGAGGACATGGGTGGAGGACTGGGGTGTGGAGGATATCGCCTGAGTCTTACCTTCGCTACCCGCAACCGAGGACTCTGTGGTTGTGAGGGCTGTAGAGGTGGGAGTTTCGACAATGGTGTCGAGCTTCACCCAAAACACAAAGACACGATTGAAGGCAAAAACCGGATACACCTTATCAGCCTCAATTTGGGTATCCACCTTCAGCCAGGGACTCCAGGTTGTCGCTTTCCCACTGCCCAAAAACTGTGCCATCCGGTAATAGTAGCGGCGCGGATCGGTTTTGGTGCGGCCAAACAGCACGAGGCTTTTGGCGGGTTGACCGCTCATATCCGTCGAGTCGTAGACATAGCCTCCAGCAATGGTAAGCCGTGACACTTCCGTGTATTCGTCTAGATATTTTTGATAGACTCGTTGAGCGGCGGCTTCGGTTATTTCGCCTTGCAATAAATCATCTTCGAGGGTTTTGAAAGCAGGGGTTTTAGTGTCCCGCAATTCCGGGCGAATATAGTTTTCTGGATACAGAAATACCTTGCGGTTAGCTTCCCACACCCGATAATTCTTCATCCATTGCCAATAAAGTTTTAATTTGTGCTTGATGGCTTCAGAATTATTTAAATTGGTCGCTTCCAGATTGACGAAATAGCGATGGAAATAGAGTTGTACAGCGGCGATCGCTTCCTCTATTCTCGATGTCTTCCCACAACTCCCCATCTCCACATCAATTAGCAGTTGTTCATACAACTCCCGCTCGTTCTCAACCCCAGCCTCCTGCGAAATCACATAGGGCACGAGGGCATCGCGCTTAATCACATTCAGCTCATCGTGCAATTGTTGGGAAATCTGGAGCCAATCATTATTTGACATAATAAAACATGGAAATCGCAATACTAAAGATGGACTGGTTTTTCAGAAAAGCGGTGCAATTATGCACGGTGAATCAGTGCCAAAAATCGATATAAGGTATCAGCGGCATCTTTTAATGGGCTATATCCTGTAATTGATATGACAGCATCTACAATACTTTCTTTGTTTGCTGGGGGAATTGATGATGCATTGCTATTCCAATACGGCTGAAGCTGTGCCTTAAGACTTTCTAATTCCTTACTTCGACTTCCTTTCAGTTCTACTTCTCGTAAATCGACAACTTTATTTTCCCTGCGATCAAAAATACGAAAATGCAATCCAGTCTGATCATTTTGGGCAATCGCTATGAGCCGTTTCCCTGTTTCTGGCAAGGTTTTTCCAGTAGAATCGGCTATCAAATTCAGCTCATATTCCTTTAACGTATCCGGCTCATATCGCTTCCGCCAAACCCCCTCGTAAAGTTCAGAAGGGGATGCTCCTATTTTTTGAGCGATCGCAAAAATGTCAAATAGTCTGATGATAATTTCCAGCTTGAACTGGATTTCAAACAGGGTGTCATCCCTTAAAAAGGCATTCTTGCGTTTCAGCCATTTGACCTCATCCATATCCCATTTAAACAACTCCGCCAGCATGGCATAGGGATCGGCAACGGGATCTGTTTCGGGATGCAGGAGATCGAGCAGGGAGTGTCCCCCGCTACTGTAGCCATCCTGGAGCTGTTTGAAGCGTGTGATAATGTACAAATCATTGAGCAAATAATCCGACCAGTCACCCCAGCGGTACTTGACTTTTTGTGGGCAAATGGTATCGATCAGTTGATAGGTCGAATTTGAGTAGCGCACGTAGTCATTATCCTTGAGCAGATAGGTTTTGCCTTCAAACACAAATCCACCGGAAATCGATGCCTCAAACTCCACGGGTAAATTGCCCCAATTGTCTTGAATCAACTTGGGAAATCCTTCATCGACATATTCCTGTTCCAGATTGGAATAGCGAATGTATTGATCGCCCTTAAAGGCATAAAGGTTGCCATTTGGCGCGATAAAGGCTGCATCCAGAAGGACACGACTGGGGTCGGTGCGATCGCTCGACACGAAGTTATTGTTCACTTTGCCCCAGAAGGCTGCGATCAACTGCGAGGTTGCCTGGTCGGAACGCAGATATTCTTTGCCCTTGAACACATAAAGCCTACCATCACCCCCTTTGAGCACTGCATCAATCCCGTATTGAAAGGTGTCGGGTAGGGATGTCAGACCCAACTCTTGGGTCAGAATAGTGGCAAGGGATTTGGGATATCCATCATCTACAAAGGTATAGGTATCATCGCTATAGCGCACCCCCTGATCGCCAGAGAACAGGAAAGTCTGCCCACTGGGTTCCTGGAATAGGGCAGCATCAACTTTGTTGTGTTGCACGATGTTATTCTTCAGGTGACCAAAGCGACTAAGGGGATAGGTGGCAGTGAGGCTTTGGGAGACGGCGTGCCAGCGATCGCCCACTAACAGATAGAGGGTGCGATCGCTCGCCAAAACTGCCGATATGACTCGCCCGCCATCATTCCCCCGCATGGTGAGGATATCTTCAAAAGCTTCCGGCAGATTCTGAAAACCCGCTTCCGTAAGCAGATTCGTAGCAATAGTTTTGGGATAGCCCTCATCCACATAACGGTAATTGCTGCCGGAATAGCGCACATACTGATCGCCAGAAAACAAATAGGTGGTTTGGCCTTGGAATATAAAGGCGGCATCGACCCGGTTCCCTTGAGGATGATCCGTAAAGTTATTTCGCACTTTACCCCAGCGTTGATTAATCGGGGCGGGAGGCTGAAATTGCTGGTTTTCACAGATCACATAATGATCTTCCGCAAAGAAGTAGGTGTTGCCATCCCGTCCGGTAAATGCCGTTTTAATGCGCTTGAAGGTGTCATTGTTAAAGGGAATGTCGCGCCAGATTCTCGCCAACGGTTTGGGATAGGTCCATTGCCCCGGATCAACATCGTATTGAATATAGCGTTTGCCACTGATGAGAAATATGTTTTCTCCTTCAAATAGCACCGCGTTAATCGTTTTAAATTCTTCGTCAACGTAATCAGCGGGGATTTGCCAGAAGCTGCGATCGCCTTCGCTTACTTTTGGAAACCCTGCATCCGACTGGCTGTAGTCCGTTGTGGAGTAGCAGACATAACGGGCGTTGCCCTGAGCATCGGCGGGTTCAAACAGATAGGTTTTCTCATCCTTGACAAAGGCTAAGGACACCCGCGTTAATCCACCCCAGTGATCTTTGATTGATCGCGGCAACTGCTCAATATTTCCGTAGACATACTTCTTGTTGACCAGGGAGTCCGCCGCGTAGACCACGAACTGATCGCCACTAAACAGGTAGGTTTTGCCATCTGTGCCCACGAAGGCAGCCTCCACGGTGTTTTGAATATCGATGTTGTTTTTGACACGACCCCACTCTTCGCTCAGGGGATAGAACCGATTTAGGGACACATTAAAGCAATTGGACCCTTTGAATAGATAGGTGTTGCGATCGCGCCCTTGCAGCACCGCGTTGATTCCTGTTTGAAACGCATCAGGCACCTGCCGCAGGCAGGGGGGCAGCAAGGGGATTTTGTGGGTAGCGAGGCCCTCCAGGCTGCTGTGATGCTGCCATCCTTCCGCATCATCTAGAAAAATCGTGCCCTTCTCCACAAAGGCACAACTCACTCCTGTCAATCCCAGATTGCCGTAGTCTTTATACAGGGTTTCTGAGACCACATAGCACTGGCTACCCTTAAACAGGTAAATCTGACGGCGATCAGCAAAGGCAGCATCAATACCATCTTGAATACTGGCCAGTGTACTGGAATCGAGATTTTTAAAGCGAGGTTCCAGCTGGAGTGAGGTGGCGATGGTTTTGGGATAGCCTTCTTCTACTTCGGTGTAGTCACTGCCCCTGTATCGGAAATATTGGTTGCCGGAAAACAGGTAAGTATGCACCGTGGCTTGCTCCTGACCGGCAGCATTTTTTTCGTGGGATTCAACTACCAGAACGGCATCAACGCGCCCGGTTCTGACAATGTTATTCGTGGTATACCCCCAATAGCGATTGGTGATGTTGGGGTAGCGATCGTCGGCACGACTGTAGTCTTGACCGGAATATTTAATAAATTGCGTTCCTGAAAACACATAAGTTTTGCCATCTTTACCAGTAAATGCAGCACTTACCCGTTCCGTCTTAAACGGCAGGCTCCAAGTTTTGGCTAATTTTTGCGGTTCCGACCACCACCGCTGTTGCTGGTCAAAGTAAATGAACTTGTCTCCAGAGAAGAGGTAGATTTTGTCGTCCGGCGCATTGAACACGGCATCAATGGTTTCAAAGTCTGCGCCTTCCTCCACCAAACTCAAGGGGAGATTCCACCAATTATCGTTGGGTGGCTTAGGATAACCTTCATCTAATTTGGTGTAGTCATGGGTCGAATACCGGACGTAGACCGTGTTTTTCTTACCGCTCTGTGTGCCAAACAGATAGGTTTTGCCATCCAGAATGAAAGCATCTTGGACTCGGTTTAGCCCTCCCCAATCCTGATCGATCGTGCGTGGGAAGCCGTCATCGACCTTCGTGTAGTCCGCTCCGGAGTAGCGCACATACTGATCCTTACTAAAGAGATAGGTTTTGCCATCCAGCCCCACAAAAGCTGCATCCACTCGTCCCCCTTTCGGCGATGTAAATGTGTTGCGAACGCGCCCCCAGCTTTCCTTGACCGGACTTTCCGTAGATGTTTCCAGGTCTGAAGAATACTTCAGGACGGTCCCCCCCTTAAATAGATACAGGGAACCATCCTGTCCTTTAAACGCGGCTTCCACGCCATCGACAAATTCCGGTGGAAGTTTGGGATATTGGTTTCTAAGGCGTTTGGGAAATCCCTCCTGAATAAGGATCTGAGCATTTTCCAAACTATCCTGATAAGCTATAACTTGGTCATCGGAGAAGATGAATACCTGATTCCCATCCGCATAGGCTGCATCAATTTTGCCAAGGGTTTCAAAGTTATTTCTAACTTTGCCCCAAGTTTGATTAATCAATGTCTCCGGTTCTGATGACTCCAGACAGAAATAATACTTGTCTTTGAATAGATAGGTTTTGCCGTTGACATCCTGGAACGAGGCGTCGATCGAGGTTTGAAACGCCTTAGGTAGATCATTTTTGGTTTCCGTGGTCGATGATTCCTCATCCACCGATTTTGAGCATAAGGCATCCTGCCGCCAATGCTGTTTAATCCTAAGAGGATAACCTTCGTCCACAGTACTATAGTCATCGCTGGAATAGCGGATATATTGATTCCCAGAGAACAGGTAGGTGCGTCCATCCCTGTCCTGGAAAGTGGCCTCCACTCGCTGTAGGTCTTCAAAATTGTTGGACACCTTGCCCCAGATTTTTGCCGATTGCGCCCCTAGCTGGCTTAGCTGCGGCCCCGGCTGCTGCGCTCCCAGTTGTACCCAGCGATCGCTGCCCTTCGCCTTGCGATAGGTGATGCCCTGGGCAATCAGCACCAAACCTACACTGGGAGCGGTAAACGCGGCATTAACTTTGGTGATTTCGGCAAACAGCACCGACAGGGTGGTCAGAGGTTGTGCTTTCGGGGGGGCCAAGGGTTGCCCTTCGGGAGGCAGCAGCTTATAGTTCTCCGCTGAATACCGCCAATACTGGTTGCCTGTAAACAGATAAATCACCCCTTTGCCGTCGGCGAGTTGGGTTTCGAGGAGGGCATCCATGCGATCAACTCCCGGTGGCAGAGCCAATTTTTCCGGGAATTTCTCCACCAAATCCTGATCTTGCCAGACGATCTCGGTTTCGATTTGATTGAGTCCTAGCTTGGCGGCGATCGCGGCAAACTGCCAAATCCGCCGATAGGCAAAGTTGAAGGTGTTGTTGTCCGGCTCCACCGCAATTACATCTTGACTGTTCACCACCGCCAGAATCGGCACCAGAAATTCTTCGGCAATACTGACGGTATTTTGCAACACTCGCTGACACAGAGTTTGGATGATGTCGGCATCTACACCAAAGTGATCTTGGAGGGCTTCCAACAGAACACTAGATTGGGATTCGGCCAGGGTTTTGAATTGGGCGGCAATCGCCTGCACATCGGCGTCGATGACTTTGGCGACTTCGTGGAGGGCAAAGAAGATGTCTTTGTTGTAGTCTTCAAACCCAGTTAGAGTGAATTCAAGGGCGTTGTCAATTCTGAGGAAATAGCTCACTTTTTCCCAGGTGAGGTAAGTGCGATCGCGTAAGTAACCCGTTGATTCGAGAATGTCAATGAGTTTTTCCTGTTCGTCCAGATCAAAATCCAGCTCCTCCAAAACTTGAGGTGTAAACTGATATTTTTTCGCTGTCCTGACCATCGTCTGGATTGCGCCAAAAATAATCTCCGTGTCATTACTGCTAAACGGGGCACCGAGGACAAACTTGGGAAAATTATCGACATCCAGGAAGAAACCTTCTGTTTCATCCTCTAGCATCCTGCCCTTCAGCAGACCATTGCGGAGATAGTCAGGTTCAAGATGTTGATACACCTGGCGTGCTGCGATTTCATCGGCAATATGGGCAAACAGATCTCTGCTGAGGGTATAGAAATCCGATTTGAACTCACGAATGAATCTCTGGATGTTTTTGAGAATGCGGCGGCGATGGGGATAAAAGGCGAGGGCTAGGTTGAAGGTCTCCGGAGTCGTAGTTAGCAGTGCGTCTTTGTTTAGGATTAAATGGTTGAAATTAATATATTCGTTGAATACTAAATTCTCCATTAAGTTATCAATCTCAAACGGCTTGAGGGGCAGGTCGGCAAAAACCTCTCTATCCAGCGCCAGTTCGGCTTGATGAAACTGTTGGATTTGACCCAGGATCAGATTAAAGATTTGCCTGGCATAGTTGGCTATGTCGGTGTTCAGTTCAAAATCTTCAACGTTATCTTGATCAGCCAAAAAATCAGTTTGGAGGACGTTGCCTTCCTCATCAATGTAGCCATTGAAAATCAAGTTATCGTAGAGTTCATTACGATTTTTTTCCGACAGGTCGGTCAAAACCTCTAAATCGGATGGATAAATTGCCAGCTCAACGGTCAGATTGGGCGATCGCGCAGCCAATGAGAGTGAGAGTGACATTTCGCCCATTTCATCGTCTTCCGTTTCATCGTCCTCATCCTCATCGTCCTCAGTGTCATCCATCCCAACACTCATCTCATCATCGGACTCACTTTCATCGATCTCATTCTCATCAAACTCAGCGTCATCCATTCCACCCTTCGCTTCTGCGTCCTCGACCTCCATAGCCTCCATGAGCAAGTCATGGATAATCGTGAACACTTCATCCCGATAGGCGCTGAAATCTGTCTCCAATTCAAATTGCTCCGCTGTTGTGGGGAACTGTTCTTCCAGCAAGAGTCCTTCCGGGCTGATGTAGTCCTTCAGAATCAAATTATTGAAAATCTTATCGAGTACCTTCGACTCTAACCCTAACCCAGTAAAATCCTCTGGATTAAACCTTTCGAGCTGTGTTAAAGCCTGATAGATAGCTTTCTCCGTCAATCGGGTATCATATTTCACCAATCGATTATCTTGGCTGGCTACCAAACCGCTATCCTTCTCGATAAAGGTTTGGTAAATAATCCGAGCAGTACGCCGATCGATTGCTTCAATCTCCTCAGCCCCCGATTCCGCTTCCGATGCAAAAGTGTCAGCACTAAACATCAGGGGCTTAAACTGCTGATATAGCGAGTTGAGAAAATCAATCCTTTGTTGCCGACTCGCTGTTGCCTCTGCCTCATCTTTGTAGGCACCGGTTAACCATTGCTTGAGTTCCCCGGCACTCACATCATTCGTTTGCAGCCATTGGGCGATCGCCCCTAACATCTGCACCAGCCACATCGAAGCAGCCGCATCATTCCCAGCAATTATCAGATAGCAATCCTGCTCCTGAGGTGCCGTGGGAATCAGAATATTAAAGTGACTGAAAGTCCGAATGATAGGATCTTTCTCCAGGATATCGAACAGGTTGAACAGATCCTCATAGGAGAGCTCCAATATCTCGACTAGTTGGCTTAGGCGGAACAAAAGCGATAGAGCGGGCAGATCGATCGCCACTTTCTCATCAAACAGCGACGGCTTTACCCCAACCTGCTTGGCATGATCCCTAAATTTGTTCACAATCATTACTAACTGTGCATCGCTCATGCCCAGCGCTTGAGACACCCGTTTCCGATACTCTTTGCCGTTCGAGGACAGGATGTCATCGGGGTAGGGGAGGGTGGCATAGTTCGCGTAGCTGGCGGGTGCAAAAGCAGAACCGCGAATATATTTTTTATCAGGATGGGCAAATTTGCCGTTGAAAACTCGGTTAAACAAATCCTCAGGTTCCAACCCATCACCAATTCCCAGCACATTCATGGGGCGGAAGAAACTACAGGCCACATCAGCTGCAATTTCGTAGCGATCACAGAGTTGCTTAATCACCGCCATTTTCTGGATCACCTGCCCATCCAAATCGCTTTGACCAGATGCGTGCTGGCAGCAGGTACGCAGAATTAGATCGAGTTCCGTAAAAGAAAGTCCAATCTTTCGCTGGAGCCGGATGACTCGTTGGGTACGATCAAACCATGCATCCGGAATAGAAACAGGTTTTGTATCTCCAGTATTCCAGACAATAGATTCTTCCTTGTCATGCAAGACGGCATAGCCACCTAAGCCATAGTTAATAAAGAAATCCGTCGCCTTGACACGCTCGTTTTTTATTGTGGAATTGGTGGTCGATTGATTCGGTTCTTTCGCCGTTTCACTCAGATTTTGATAAAGTAACTCCCGTAATTCCACCCCCGAAAGTCGCGTCGCCGCAAGAAAATTGGCAACCTGCAAGTTTGCAGGTTTTGCCCTTTCAGAAGATTTAGTAATTTTGGAATACGCTTTCAGGTCTGTGGTCGTTGGGCTTTGGATAATCGCCTCAAACTCTTCTATTGACAGTTTTAGGTATTCTCTGCCAATCAGAACCGGGTCGAATTCGAGGCTAAACAGTTTATAGAGTTCCTCGGAGGAAACATTTAAATAATGTAGGAATTTCTTGATTCGTTCGTTCTCGAAGTTAAAGGGTAAATTAAAGGGATATTGCTGTTTCTGGAGCGTCGCATAAGTGTCGCTTCCTACTTTTTGCCCCAGAATATCGTTGACAATATCGAGGTAAGGAATCCAGGTAAAGGCGTTGTCAGTGTTTAAGAGTATATTTTTAATATCGCCTCGACGTTGATGCAACCCTTTGACTTTAGAGAGGTTACGCATCGGTAGATTATCATCCAAAAGCTGGAGTAAATCGACCAGATAAGCCGCAGGGGATAGAACAGACCTGCCATCATCTCCTTTTTTGAAGTCCAGACGTCCGAAAATTTCCTCATAGCTGGGCAAATCTGAATTAGCAGCCATAGCATCCTCTGTTTGTTTTTGACTTTGCATAAATGCAAAAAAATCGAGGTACAAAATATTTTTTTCCGGGATCGATTAGGTTTAATATCGACAATAAACTCAACAAAGAGCAATAAAAAACATCCTAAAACTGAGTTTATGAAAGTCCTTGAACACTATTCTCTTAACATCTAATTTAAGTTCAATCCCTTCACCACATCTCCTTATTTGTGAACTTTGGGAGCTAACCGACAGAACACTGAATCAAATCTCTTTAAGCCTAATATTGTAGAATACTGATATTGTTTTAATCTTATTTCCTTAAAATCAAGAAAAAAATTAATGCTTCTTAAAAACTCTGTTGAAAGGTTAAGTAGGTGGGGCTGAAAATACTGAAGTATCTAAAGATAGGTAAACAAAAGAAGCTGGTTTCATCATAGGTGGTGAGTCATGGATGCAAGGCTGAGAATTTTCCTCAAGCCAGAAGAAGACCGAACGTTGTTTGAGAAGAGAGCGGCGACCACGGTGCCACAGAAGGTAAAGGATAGAGCCGAAGTGCTACGACTCAAAGCTCAGGGGTGGTACGTGGACAAAATCGCCAACTACTTCAACTGACACCCGCAAACGGTGCGAGAGACGATACATCGATGGGAAACGAAGGGACTCGGAGGGTTGTGGGAACAGTCCGGGCGTGGAGCCAAAGCTCGTTGGCCGAGCGATGATATCGAGTACTTGGAAACGTGTCTGCGGCAAGAGAATCGTACCTACAACAGCCAGCAACTGGCACAAAAACTGGTTCAAGAGCGGCAAGTCAAGTTAAGTCCTGACTACCTGCGACGGGTACTCAAAAGAAGGGGGATTCAGATTAGTGACTAAAGCCGGAGAAAAAGGAGTTGTCAATCTCATGAAGTTCATTCCTCTGGTAGGCGGGGTGGAGTTGTGGGAACTGGATTCGACAGCACCTTCGTTAACAATTGCGGTAAAAATGCAAAAAAATTGTTTAAACCAATCGAATAAAATTGGCATTTTCTGAAGGGATAGCTAAGCTTGTTTCATTAATTATTACGGAATCAGGGATTCTGACCCATATTCCGGAAAGTTTAAGATTTTCATTTCACTCATATTCTTTGAACCTCCTATAATCGCGCTCTTCTGGAGTTTTTTATCTTTTCTCAACACCCGGACTGTCAACTGCTCATAGAAATATTTCTATGAGCAGCAAGAAGCGCTCACGCAAAAAACCTTTGTTCTAGGTTCTAGTATTGTCAACTGATAAGTTAAATATTTCCATTGGCAGGAAATGCGATCGCGTCAATCCCATTAACGCAGATTATAGAAGCAGAAAATGTGTGATCGCAACTGACGCCGGGGTTGCGCTCGCACCTGTGCAAAAAGCTGTAGGGGTTATGACAAAGTACGTGAAAATTGGGACACGTTGTAAACTTTTGTAATGCTAATTGTCAAAACCCTTGATACACAGTCCTTTCACTACCTAACTTTTTTACTTGCGGGTGAAAAAACATTGCCAAAAATAATTGTTTGACTTATTCAGCAAGTCCTATGTAGGTCAACTTGAGTTCAACAAATAGATGCGACTAATGCATAGCGAAGAGCGCCATCTTGGGCAATATCTGACAAGCAGCTAGGAGCGAATTTCAACGGCTTGTGCTGTGAGAGCCATGTTATCGAAGTTAGATGGCTGTCCGCTGATATGGACGCGCACTCCGGGCTTCAAGCTGCTAGGCTTGACGGTGTTCCCCTGTTGGGTCACGACCGTGCTAGGTTGCAGAGCCACGTAATAGCGCCCCGAATTCGTAGTGACTGTCAATTGCAGGGGCGATGTTTCCATCACTTGTTCAACAGTGCCTTCAAGGATCATGGCAACTTGGGGAGTAACAACAGTGGGAGGAAGTGAAACAGACTGATCGGAAGAAACCGATTGATTGGGATCGTAACTGCTCATGGTGGCGGGTTCTTTAGCAGCGGAATGAGGGGAAGGAGCGGCTTGATAGCTTGTACAAATCAGCAACAGTGACCCCACACCGATCAAGCTACTCGAAACAATGATGTTGGAACGCATATCCTACATACTACTCCTAGAAAATTTTTGTTGTGGGTGATCTCACCCTTCTTCTATTAAGCCTGCTAAATATTCAAACGTCGTTGTGGTTGCCAAAAGGGATACAAAAATAGGGCACTGCAATTTTTCCACTCTTCACAGCGCCCCGCATATACTCTGCTCTAGCAAGGAATATTCCGCCAAGCCAGCATGTTGTCAAATACGGGTTTAGTAATCCGGGTGGCGCTGTTTGGACACCCGCCATAAGCATGTACACCAACTGCCTGCCGTTCGCCGTTGAGGAAACGCCAAACCGGACTCCCACTCTGTCCACCAACGGTATCAATCATGTAGTAGATTTTGAGATCTTCGACTCGGCTGATCGAACCAGCATTAAACCACATCGTGCCCAAGGGTTTGTCTGCTGGGTAGCCAGCCGTATTCACAAGTAGGTTGTTGAGCAAGTCATTGTTGAGGGAGGCAAAGCCAAACCAGCCCACCTGATTGCCCAAGTCGCAGTTAGGCAGAATAATCGCACCGTAGTCAAATTCGGGCTTGCTGTCTTGAATCCAACCTGTGACACTGCGGAAGGATGTGCCTACTTGAGAACCATAGGGACGGGCGTTGCCATCCATGCCAGGAACGACTTCGATAGAGCTTGCCCAGCCGCCATTAGCTCTACTGAAAACACAGTGCCCTGCGGTCATGACAGTGCGAGCACCAATAAACCAACCCGTGCCCACAAACTGAGCACCATCAGGATAGGTGATAAACAGTTTGCAAATCCAGCGCCAGGGGAGGTTGGTAGCTGGGGTGATGCGGGTTCGATCATCAGCACCACACACGGTTTCTGGAGACAAATATGCAGTTGCGGCTGCATCAGGCAGGTTGGCGAGGGCAGTAGTGGCTACACCCTCAGGGCTAGTTTCGCCGATTGCCCGACTGGGATCAAACCCAGCGACCATTTCAATCTCACCTTGGGTCGATTCACCTTGAAAATCCTTTGCAATGAGGGATTCTCCACTCAACTTACTACCATCACTTGATACTGCTTCGTGCAAATTAGCGGTAACGATCTCTTGCAGCTCCGAGATAGCAACTTCATGCATCGCCATGTTAATTTCTCTCCTTAAATTTGTTTTTACGCGCAACTTTCCTAAGTATGTCTATCGCGTTCTCACTCCAGCAGTACCCTTACGGGTACTTCTCTTGCTATCAAGAAATATTGACGAATCAAAATCAGCCGCTCATCGTTCTTTCGCTGTAGGGAAGGTAGTTTGGGGACAACGCACTCAAACCAACCAGAGAGTGATAGAAGTCATCACTCGTTTCGGGCGTTCGCCCTTGAGTATCTTTCTCGTTATCCTCTCTAGCAGGATTCGGCGTTTGAGTATCATCCGAACAGAAACGGGTTTGGGGAATATATTAGTCGGATCAGGGCTTCAGTAAGGATTGTCGTTAATTAGCATAAGTTGTTAAATAAATAGCATGAATTTAAATAATACAAAGAAGAGATTATTCACCCTGATAAAGATTATATCTGTAGTTCTTATAACGAGTGCAATTGGATTGGAATCATGGAATATATATGCATGGCTAACTAACAATAAGATTCCCGTCAGTCTCAATCCAGTTTTCTGGCTTGAGCGATTTGCTATTGCCATCCATTTAGTTGAGGGAGTTATAGCAGCTTATAAAGCCCCTTCAAGAAACAAAACGCTAATAAAATATGGCACTTATACTTTTTTCGTGGGCACAGTTGGTTTGTTAGAACTGTTTGACAAGTTAGAATGAGAAATTAAACGAGTGATCGCCTTTAAGGCAAATACAAACTACTGCTGTCGTTGGGTCGGGCGTGAAGGTATCGGCTGGTAGTCGCCACCGACTCATGCCCCAAGGTCTGCTGAACCCGATGAATCGGAGCGCCTCTATCAAGGCTATGTGAGGCGTGGGCATGTCTAAGCCAGTGAGGTGATACATCGTCCCAATCCTGAAACTGTACGCGAGTGGTACACCGAATTGGTGGTGATGGGTAAAGGTGAGGTAAGGGGGTCAAGCCGCTCACTTCAGTTCCGGGTCTTTTTACCCAATGATCCTCCCCCAAAACAACAATTAGACGAATTTAGACAAGAATTAGACAAATCGTCTAACAGCCAACTCCTTGCAAAACAAGAGTTTCAGGAGAAATTAGACAAATTAGACAATTTAGACGATTTCCCAAAAAACACTACAAACTCTATGGACGTTCAAGCCATAGAAGCAGAGGCAACACCAGGTACTGGCGAAAGAAAAAGACTCAGTTTTAGACAGCTTGTCTAACTTAGACGAATTGGCAAAAAGGACTATGGACGTTCAAACCATAGGTGCAAGCGTAACTACAACTACTGGCGTAGAAAAAGACTCAGTTTTAGATGAGTTGTCTAGTTCGTCTAATTTTGCTCAGAACACGCAACGAGAGAAGGTTACAGCGTTAGACAATCCGTCTAATAAATCGTCTAATTTAGACAAGTTATTGATGGAGGAAGCGGTCGAAAAACAACTGGATGAGGTGCAACACGCCCAACCTGTGACCAAGACACAGGAATCGATCTCTCCTGCGTCGAGGGCGATCGCACCTTCTCCCGCTGCAACCGAACCAGTAGCGATCACGAAGTCAGGGGAGGCGATCGCGTCTTCTCCCGCTCCTGCGGTAATCGATTCTCAACTGTCACATGCTACCCGTCGCCCGTGTGGAGGGGCGGAATCACCTGGATTCGATCGAGAGCAGGAGAGCGATCGCGTAGACGAAGCCTTGGATGGGCTGGGGTGGTCAATCGATCAGATCCGCGATTGCTTGATCAGCAATTATAAAAAGAAATCCCGCAAGTACCTGAGCGATGCCGAACTGCTTGATTTCCTAACACACCTGGAAGCGCAATCAGCCGCAGCGGCGCAATCAGACCCAATGTCATCGGAGGAAGCGATCGCAGATTTAGCGGAATTGCTGGAAATTTGCGATAGCAAGGAGTGCTTCGCAGAACTAGCAAGTACAGCCGCCTACAGCCCAACCGTAATCAAAAAAGCCTGCAACCTTTTGCCTTCCGATAAAAAAAGACAGATAAAGGAGTGGATCGATTTGATAAATCAAGGCGAAAAGCAGGCGATCGCTTTTTTAGTGAGGTTTTGTCTAAGTTAAATATTTAACTTAGACGTTTTTCTTTATTCGGGGTGTCGGCGTTCCTGATCGGTTCTTGCCAAAAACTCATCAGAAACTCATCAGAAACTCATCAGAAACTCATCAAAAAATCAACGGTGTCAGGGGGGTGCGATAGCGAAGCTCTGCGGCGTCGCGCAGATCGCATTCAAAACTGACCCAAAAATATAATTCTCCCCTATGTTAAAATCAATGACAACAAATGTCTAAGTTGAATATTAAACTTAGACGATTCGGGGGCGCGATCGCGAAGCGCTGATCACACCAGTGAACCTAATTATAATTGTCCCCTATGTTAAAAAGAGAACTGACAACTGGGCTGTTATTTAAATATTAAAATAAGGTCAGGCGATCGCATCATTATCGGTCAATTTTGGGACAACGGGATTCCCCCTCTCGCAAGCGATCGCGTAAGCCTCTCCAAGCACACCCTCGCCGAATAGTTGTAAAGTTCTAATTTAAATATTTATATTAGGAGCTGGTGGCAAAAAACCAGCGAGTTTGACCTAGATACCCCACCTCAGTTCCTACGAACAACCCAAATTCCGATACGTAATGATTTTTACGCTACCTCTTGTGAGACCTTCGCGTGTACCGACAGCGTTAGTAAAGAAGGTTAACCCCAACTTATCAATCATTTGCAACAATCGGGGAGTAATTCTCAACAAGCGGCTAATTTCTGTCCCTACTACGCCATCATTTTCCGGTATTAGCCAAAATAACGCTATACCGTTGTTCCAGGCGTTTACCTACTACCAGTTGTGAGAGTTATCGGTATTAGAGAAAAGTTTTGGGTAGTTAATTTATAAGGATTGCTCATGTCCCCTTGGCTTAACTTGGCTCTAGCCAAGAAGGGATAGTCAGAATACCTTAAAAAATAATTTTATTATCACATTGCTAGAGTATGACAAAAATTATGTCGAACTTAGGGCAAGAGGATTTTAGAGACATAGATAAAATGACGGTTTCTGGTACACCCGCCAGGGGCTGGAAGACAGGTTGAAGGCGGGTTGGCTCGGTATAGCATCAATCGGTCGTTTTTGGAACAGACCAGGACGCCAAATGTGAAGCGACTGTGGCGATCGCGAATCTCACGTTTCATCAACACTTCACAAATAGGGGGTGACGCCCCCCACCCCTGAGCGTAATAATAAGGTTAGTAGATGCACCCTGATGATCGAGAGAGCCGCAAACGTGACTCTCTTATTTATTTTGGGGGCAAAGCTTCAAAGTTCAGTAAATATACTATGTCCAGGTAGTGAGTCTTTGGTTAGTCTCGATATAAGACTACCTAAGAACATTTCCGTGCGGCTGGGGTCGTGAATACGGACGCAGCTCATTTCTTGGGAAGACTTTATAGTGTGAGACTTCCAGACTACAACTAATGAGTAAGAAAGATCTGAGTGAAGCTGATATCTGCGATCGCTACATTACACCTGCCCTTTATGAGGCAGGTTGGAAAAAGAGTCAAATTCGCAGGGAATATGGCTTTACAGACGGTCAGATGATTGTCCGGGGCCAGATGGCGGGGCGAGGAGCGAGGAAGCGGGCAGACTACCTGCTGTATTACCCATCGAATCAGCCGATTGCAGTCATTGAAGCCAAAGACAACAACCATAGTGTAAGAGCAGGGATACAGCAGGCACTTGGCTATGCAGAGACTCTGCAAGTTCCCTTTGTCTTTTCCTCGAATGGGGACGGCTTCCTATTCCATGACAAGAGCGGCACCTACGCTCAGATAGAACAGCAAATCAGCCTAAATGCCTTTCCGTCACCTGAAGAACTATGGCAGCACTATAAACAGTGGAGGGCTTTACAATCCGCCAATGAGGAGTTGCTAACGTCCTCCTATTTCATTGAGATTGGCGGGAAGGAACCCCGATACTATCAGCAACTAGCAGTCAATCGCACCATTGAAGCGATTGCCGGTGGTCAGAAACGCTGTTTGCTGGTGATGGCAACTGGGGCGGGTAAAACTTACACGGTCTTTAATATTATCTGGCGACTGTGGAAGACAAAGGTTGTCAAGCGAGTTTTGTTTCTGGCAGACCGCAATGCGTTGGTAGACCAAACAATTACCAATGACTTTCGCCCCTTTGGAGAGGTCATGACCAAGCTAGACCGCAGGCTGGTGGATAATGAAACTGGGCGGATTAATACCTCCTATGAAATCTATCTGGGGCTGTATCAAGCAATCATCGGCAATGAAGAACGGGATAACCTCTACGAGAAGTTTGATCGCGACTTCTTCGACCTGGTGGTGATTGATGAGTGTCACCGGGGTAGTGCAGCAGACGACTCCAATTGGCGTCAGGTACTCGATTACTTCAAAGAGGCGATTCAGGTAGGACTGACGGCAACGCCAAAGGAAACTAAGTACGTCTCAAACATTGACTACTTTGGTGAATCGATTTTTGAATACTCCCTCAAGCAGGGAATCGAAGATGGTTTCCTGGCTCCCTTCCGTAAGATACAGGTGGATTTGGATATAGACCTGGAAGGTTGGACACCCGAAGCAGGAGAGTACGACGATAACGATCAACTAATCGAGCAGCGGGACTATAACCTGCTGGACTATGACCGAACGATTACCTTTGATAAACGAGATCGACGGGTCGCGGAGTATGTCAGTAAGTTCCTGCACGATGGCGACCCAATGCGGAAGACCATTGTGTTTTGTGAGGACGTTGACCACGCCGAACGAATGCGAGAAGCCTTGAATAACGTAAAGCTGAATGAAAAGCTTGTTCTCAAAGACCACCGTTACGTCATGCAAATTACGGGGGATGAGAGGGAGGGTAAAGCTCAAATCGATAACTTTATCAATCCCAAAGAGACGTATCCGGTGATTGCTACCACCTCTAAGCTGATGACGACGGGGGTAGATGCCCAAACCTGCCATGTGATTGTGTTGGATCGCCGTATCCAATCCATGACCGAGTTTAAGCAGATTATTGGTCGGGGTACACGCTTACGCCCGGACTATGGCAAGAATTTCTTCACGATAATTGATTTTCGCAACGCCACCCAACTCTTTAATGACCCCAATTGGGACGGCCCACCGATTCAGGATGAAGACTTTGGTAAAGAGAGCCAACCAACCGGAACGGTCACTAAGACAAGAGCAAAGGGGAATAGTGATGGCGATGATATGGGCGATAATGGCGATCGCGCCAACCCTGACAAGTCAGTTCGCGTCAAGTATCGAGTCGGTCGGCAGGAGTTCGAGGTTGCAGCGGAACGGGTAAGCTACTACAACAAAGATGGACAACTGACTACAGAGTCGCTAAAGGATTATACCCGTCGCACCGTCAGTGAAGCGTATCAGTCTCTCGATCGCTTTCTCAATAAGTGGGACGAAGCGGATCGCAAACAAGCCATTCTTGATGAGTTGCAAGGGCATGGGGTGATTCTAGAAGCTTTGGAAGAGATGGTCGGTAAAGACTATGACCTCTTCGACTTGGTTTGCCATGTTGCCTTTGACCGTCCTCCCCTGACTCGCAAGGAACGGGCTGAGCAAGTGCGGAAGCGGGATGTGTTTACGAAATATGGTGAAACGGCCCGTATCGTATTGAATGCTCTACTGGATAAGTATGCCGACCAGGGCATCATTGCGATCGAAGATACCACGGTCTTACAGCTTGACCCCTTTGCCAAGCTGGGAACGCCGGTGGAACTCGTCCGCAGTTTTGGTAACAAACAGCAGTACAAAGCCGCGATTCGAGAGCTAGAGTCCCTGTTGTACGAAGACCGAGGGGCTTGAGGCTGTTACCGAACTAGAGTACAACTGTTTCTTAGTGTCTGAAAAAAGGACGTTTTTATGTCGCTGAGTGCTACCATCAAATCGATTCAAGACATCATGCGGAAAGATGTCGGGGTAGATGGCGATGCCCAGCGAATTGGTCAGCTTGGCTGGATGCTATTCTACAAAATTTTCAGCGACCAGGATGCCGAGCTGGAGTTGAATGATGATAACTACGATTCACCGCTGCCCTTGGATTTGCGCTGGGATGAGTGGGCAGATAGTAATCGCCTGGGCAAGAATGCGCCTACGGGAGATGACTTGCTGAAATTAGTCGATGGACAATTGTTTCCCACACTCAAGGAACTGGCAGTCGATGACCTGGACGGAATCGCTCTAGAACGAGCGAAACTGCTCCGGGATGTGTTTCAGGATGCCTACAACTACATGAAGTCAGGCACACAGCTGCGGCAGGTGGTAGACAAGATTAACGAAAGCATCGACTTTAACCAGTCTCAGACCCGCCATGTGTTTGGTGAGATTTACGAACAGATTCTCAAAAACCTCCAAAGTGCTGGAAATGCGGGAGAGTTTTATACGCCTCGTGCGGTGACTCAGTTTGCCGTGGATATGGTGAATCCACAACTGGGCGAGAAGGTACTTGACCCTGCCTGCGGTACGGGTGGCTTTTTGACCAGTGTCTATGAACATCTAAAAAAGCAGACAAAATCGCCTGAACAGTTAGAACGGGTGAAGCGGAGCATTCTGGGGGTGGAGAAGAAACAACTGCCTCACCTGCTTTGTGTGACCAACATGATGGTGCATGGCATTGAGGTGCCGACGACGATACGCCACGACAATACACTCCGCAAACCGCTTCGGGAGTATGGGCGCGATGACCAGGTGGATATTGTGGTGACGAACCCGCCCTTTGGGGGCATGGAGGAGGATGGAATTGAGCGGGGCTTTCCCACCGAGTTTCAGACGCGGGAGACGGCAGACCTGTTTTTAGTGCTGGTGATGGAACTGCTGAAGGATGGGGGCAGAGCCGCGATCGTTCTCCCGGATGGGACGTTGTTTGGCGAGGGCATCAAGTCTCGCATTAAACAGAAGCTGCTGCGCGACTGTAACCTGCACACGATTGTCCGACTTCCGAATGGGGTGTTTAGTCCTTACACCAGCATTCGCACCAATGTCTTGTTTTTCACTAAGGGCACACCTACTACAGATGTCTGGTATTACGAGCATCCCTACCCACCGGGGGCGAAGTCTTACAACAAGACTAAGCCGATGCGGATTGAGGAGTTTGATGCCGAGAAAGCTTGGTGGGAGAACCGCCAGGAAAATGAATATGCCTGGAAGGTGTCTGTTGAAACCATCATTGCTAATGGCTAAAACCTGGATATCAAGAACCCTAATGCCCCATAAAATATCCATGAAGACCCAGTAGTGCTGCTGAAACAATATCAGGAAGCTGTTATTCAGGCAGAGAATGACCGCCAAGCCTTAAAAAACAGCCTGGTAGCAGCCCTGGAACGAGGTGAGAGTTGATGGATTTCAAGACGTTTTTAGAAAACTTTGATGCGATCGTAGAAGCTCCCGGTGGTATTCCAAAACTGCGATCGCTCATTTTAGACCTGGCAGTGCGGGGAAAGTTAGTACCGCAAAATCCAGAGGATAAACCAGCTTCAGTTCTAGTCGAAAAAATTAGGTTTAAGAAAGAGCAGCTAATTAAGGAAAAGAAGATTAGGCAATCTGACTCCCTACCACCAGTCGAGCTAAAAGAAATGTCTCATGAATTGCCTAATGGATGGAAATGGATAAGATTTGGAGATGCTACGATTTGCCGTGATGGTGAACGTATTCCTTTATCAAGGGAGCAGCGAACACTACGCCAAGGAGAATATGACTATTATGGTGCTTCTGGAGTTATTGATAAAATAGATGATTATCTTTTTGACGAACCACTGCTATTAATTGGGGAAGATGGCGCAAATCTTGTAAATCGCTCAACACCTATTGCCTTCATTGCAAGTGGAAAATATTGGGTAAATAATCATGCTCATGTTTTAGACAGTCTTTCAGTAGATTGTCTTCGATACTTTGAGGTCTTCATTAATGCGATTGACTTGAAGCCCTATATAACTGGCACGGCACAGCCAAAGATGAATCAGGCAAAGATGAACTCAATTCCAGTTCCTCTTCCTCCTCTTGCTGAACAGAAGCGGATTGTTGAGAAGGTGGATGAGTTGATGGCGTTGTGCGATCGCTACGAAGCCGCCCAGCAAACGCGAGACAACCTGCGGCAAAAACTGAGGGGAAGTGCGATCGCCTCCCTCATGAACGCCGAAACTGATGAGGAGTTGGATGCTGCTTGGGCGTTTGTCCGTGACAACTGGCACAACCTCAGCCAACATCCTGAAGACGTAAACGGCTTGCGCCAATCAGCTCTAAAATTGGCATTTCAAGGTCGTCTCACGCAACAGTCTACTGAAACTCCCAGCGCCTCAGAACTTCTTAAAGCGATACAGCAGGAGCAAGAAGAGCCAGTAACAAAGAAAAATAGTCGGAGAAAAAATCTTTTAAATCCTTTAATCTGCCCAAGTATTTTTGATATTCCTCAATCTTGGGAATGGACATACTTAGACTTTGTGTGTGAGCAAATTGGAGATATTGACCATAAAATGCCTCAAGCAGTTAAACAGGGAGTTCCTTTTTTATCTGCTAAAGACTTAAAAGATGATGGAACTTTAGATTTCAGCGCTCCAAAGTATATCTCTGAGGAAGACTACGAACGCTTATCACGAAAAATAAAACCTAGGAAAGGTGATATTGTCTACTCCAGAATTGGAGCAAAATTAGGTAAAGCAAGGCTGGTTGAAGTAGATACAACATTTCTTATCTCATATTCTTGCTGTCTAATTCGACCTAAATACCAGTTTATAAATGTTAGGTATCTACGTTACTTTCTGGATTCAAAATTAGCTTTAGAGCAAGCAATTTCAAGTACTCAGAGTATTGGTGTTCCCGATTTAGGGTTAGGTGCAATCAAACAGTACAAAATACCTTATCCACCTCTTGGTGAACAAAAACGCATCGTCGCTAAGGTCGATGAACTGATGCAACTCTGCAATCAACTTGAAGCCAGCCTGCGCCAAAGCCAGCAACGGGCAGAGAGCTTTGCCGCATCCGCCATCAGCCACCTGACAATTTAGATATTCGTAGGTTAGGCTTCAGGCAGCAAATATGGGCATTCTGTCCATCTAACAAAGCATACATGCAAAAAAAATATCTATGAATAACATCAACTTAAATGAGAGGTGGGAGATACTGGAGCAACCACCTTTCAGCCATCCTCAACGAGAAGCTCTTTACAAAGCAGAACTCACACTTCAGAAATTGAGAAGTTTTTGTAGAAAGAAGAATTTGCCGACTCCCTTATACGGAGAGGTAAAGATGCATGAAGAGTCTCTTTTACAGGCAGCTAAGTATCTTTCATCACTTCATCATTCAATTGCGTATGTTGGTGATATTGGTGTAGGTAAGACTACTGCTGTTTGCCTTCAAACAGGATTAATTTTCCCAAAATCCGGTAAATCGGAGCTTCCAACTACTGCACTAGAAACAGGTGGCGGTGGAACAACAGTCTGCGAAGTAAGAATCAGGCAAGGACTTCACTACTCTGTTCTAGTGGAACCTCAAGCCGATACTGAAATATATCGATTTGCAGAAGAACTGTGTGCAGGAACTTATGAAAGTGGAGATGTTGTAAAAGATGGCTCCCCTACAGGCAAGGAAAGCCAAATTAAAGGAGTTTCTAAAGAGATTGATCGAGCCTTGCGTAATATGGCGGGATTAACAAGGCAACGTCAGAGGACATCTGATGGTAAAACAAAAACATATTATGATCCTCTCAAAGAATTGGCTAAGAAATCTGAGAGCTTAGATGCTTTGTGTTCAGAATTCATTCAGAGACTAGCTCTACCGAAGAGAACACGTCGAGAAATCTCTTACGATGAAATGTCTAACTTATCAGAATTGGAATGGTTACAGAAAACATTCAAGGACGTAAATAACGGGCGGCATGAAGAGTTTTCACTGCCCCAAAGAGTTGACATAACCATTCCACGTAGCCCCTTAGATATACCCGAATATCAAGTCGAAGTAATTGATACGAAAGGGGTAGACCAGACTGCTATTCGCCCAGATGTACAGGCTTGTATAGATAATCCTAGAACTATCACAGTATTGTGTTCCAAATTCAATGATGCTCCAGGTACATCAGCCCAGAATCTTATAGAGCATTTGAAGAAAGCTGGTCAATCAACTGTTCTGACAGAAAGAGTTAAGCTCCTAGTTTTGCCTCGACCAGCGGAAGCGAGCGCTATGAAAGATGACAGTGGTGAACCAGCCGAAACAGATGAAGATGGTTACATCATGAAAGGCGAGCAAGTAGAGCTGCTTCTAAAACGTATTGGCATAGAGAATATGCCAATGTATTTCTTTAACTCATTTTTGGACGCACCTCAACAATTCAATGAATTCATAATTTGCCAATTAAACACTCTAAGACAAGAGAAAGTTGAACGCATTTCTGTAGTATGTAATGCCGTTGACTATCTTATCAAACATCAGGAAGAAGAACAGGCAAGAACAGCTCAAGGTCATGTCTCGAAAGAGCTTAAGATTTTTCTAGAGCGCTATCCAGATTTCCCTGAACAAAACTGGGATATTCATGATTTTTTGCTTGATGAAATCATGAATACACATGCACGTACAGTTTGGGCATCAGTACGGCGAAAAGGCCACTGGAGTAACTTAGACGTTCACTTTATACTTGGCTATGGAGCAAGAGTAAAGGCTCGCAATAATACAGAGGAAATTTACTATGGATTACATGGTATCGTTCAGCAGATGCTTGGAAATAATGATTTAGAACCATCTCATGTATTTCTACGAGAGCTAAATTCTAATTGGCTTTCATGGTACGACGGGTTCTTGAACGTTACACAACAGATTGGTTCGCAAGTGTTTCAACCTGCCCTTGACGGTGATTCTGTTTGGTTGGAATGTGCTGAATTATATGGGCAAGGTACACAATTCCGTCTTGAAGTTTCTTCAAAATTGCGAGAGTGGTTTAACAGTCCTAAACAGCGTCACCTCCATGATTTACTGAAAATCCGTATCTGCGAGGCATGGCGAACAGAAGTTTCAGGGCGGCTAAGAACACTGGTGGATCAGGATTAGAGTCTACCTGCACCACAGTTGGGATAGTTGATTCGGCAAAGTTTAAGCTCTTGGTCTTGCTAAGGGCTTGCTGTTAGGTTGGGTGTAATCGCTTTAGGGACTATCCTCTACGATACTTGCTCCAACCCTGGAGAAGCAGGGATGTCGTATTCCCGCACAATTCCGACAGGGGTGTGTCCCTCGAGCGCCCTCATCTCCAATTCTGTTAACACTATATGTGTGATGTTAACAGGTTGATAGAAGCGAGGAGGGACAATGGTTCTAGCCCTCTCTCTCTCATTTTTTGGTCAAAGGCGATCGCGTTGCGAGAAGAGCGTACTCAGTTGGAGAAGCCGCAGCGCCCTTGCGATCGCATCCAACCGTCCAGAGGCTTGGCCTGTTGAGGAGGCAGGATACCGGATTGTCTGATGCAAGGATCTCTGAGTGCGAAGCCGCCTAAGTACAAACTAAAGCTGAAAACCTAGTTGGGAGCGGGTTAGAGCGTTTTGGGAAGCATTTGAGATGCTTGCCGTTTGCTGAACTCTATTCTCTGTAAGGTTTTTGGACATCGGCGAATCAGATAAAAACAAGTTTTGTGGAGGAAATTGGTGTCCAACTCTATTTTTGTGTTAAGCTGTTAGACACACTTTCACACCAAGCCTTCCAGCCATCGGCTTGTTCCTACCTTTGATGCCTTCTGGCGTTGGTCAGGCAACTGGCGCACCTATCCGGCTGCACTGCGGGAAGTTGTTCCTACCTTTGATGCCTTCTGGCGTTGGTCACTTGCCTGAACTCAAGCAGCAAAATCGGTTATTAGCAAGTGTTCCTACCTTTGATGCCTTCTGGCGTTGGTCACACCTGCGCTCTCCCATTTGTGCTAGCAACTGCTCGAGTGTTCTTAACCTTTGATGCCTTCTGGCGTTGGTCACTTGCCTGAACTCAAGCAGCAAAATCGGTTATTACTGGAGTTTAGACTATGACAAATTAGCTCAGCCAAAACCCAAAAGCTGAGAAAGGAAAAAGTCATCTAAAACTCGAAATTTAAACGGCTTGTTTACAGGGTTTTTTGTGTTTTATTTTGCCTTTCTTAACCACTGGATAACGAGGTTTACTAGTACGTTTGTTTCCTGATTTCCAACCCGGAGACTTTCCACGGGGTTTGGGAGAGGTAGCTGGTGTGCCAATCTCCGGTAAAAGTAATGCTATTGACTGAGCCACGCGTCCAGGAGTTAAATTTGAGAGGGGTTTTTGCCAAGGAAGATGGTGCTGCGCCACCAAATCTCTAGCTAACCATAATTCCCAAGTCAAGATAGGCATTAAATCACTCCACCTTTCACATTGAAAAGGAGTACTCAGTTGAGGAACTGTCCAATGTAAGCGTTGCTTGAGAAAACGATACCAGTGGTCAACAGCAAAGCGACGCAAATATAGCCGCCAAATCTCAGCCAGGGGAGGCATTTCCTGACCTACCCACACCAACCATAACGGTTGAGACTTTGACTGTGATGGCTCCGACACAATACGTTCGACTAAAATTAATTGCATCGCATGAGTTGCACTACCCGAAAAATGAAGGTCTGACCACATCCGGACTTGAAGCTGCCCAAACTTTGAGTCTTCCACTGCAACAGTTTCAGTTGCTGCCCACCAAGTTGAAGAGTCGTTGAGTTTAAATTTTTGACCATGCTTTCTGGGTCGTCCCTTACCTGTATAGGCAGGAGGCGCTGAATATAAACAACGGTTAGAACGAATCCTCATTAAAAAGTCAGCTTCTATCTCTGCTGTTTGATTAAGTAAGGAAGCATTGCCATATTCACTATCGAGCAAAATCATCGGACGTTGTGACAAATACTTACAAGCTTGTTTGATTTGCCAAGCGGCTTTACTAATCGGATTCTCCCAACTGGTAATGCGCTCATGTCTCAAAGGTAATGCCCAACTGCCTGACCTTTCGGGTATCCAAGCTATGGTGCTGTATCCTTGACCTACACTAATCGGTTTGTTGGAAGCAATCGCACTGGGCTGATGGCAGTATGTACGGTCTTGCAGTGTTGGTGAATGCAGTCTTGTCCAAGCTGTATGATCTACTGCTAAAATGGGGCGCTCCTGTAGTGACATCTGTTTGATATACAAGCGCATTAACTTGTTGCGATTGGGTCTACAGTCCTGTATCGCTTCGTATATGCTCGGCCACTTGCGTCGAAAGAAAGGACTTAAAGAAAATTCAGCTAGGCAATAGACGTTGCGCGTTGTCAGTACAGCATCCGTCAACTCAAAGGTGGCATCAGCCGCGAAGTTAAGTAACTCGTAAACTTGTTGGCGAAATTCTTGAAGTTGTTTATAGTTCATGCAGGGGAGAAATGCTCAATTTTGGTTAATTGTCATTTTCTCCCCTTTCCCATCGCTTATACATCTGAGGTTGGATGCTTGTCATTACGGTAGACACGGAGACACAGGGACAGACAGACGCTCCAGAAATTTTGCTTATGGGCAATCATTCCGACTCGCTATTAAGTTTGTATTATTCTATAACAACAGTTTCCCAGAGCTGAGTTTTATTCGCGATTTCCACTCGCGAATAAAACTTGTTTTTTAGTCCTAATTACTGTCTCCCAACTCGGCACTCCTTGCCATCGTAGTCTAAACTCCAGTTATTAGCAAGTGTTCCTACCTTTGATGCCTTCTGGCGTTGGTCACACCTGCGCTCTCCCATTTGTGCTAGCAACTGCTCGAGTGTTCTTAACCTTTGATGCCTTCTGGCGTTGGTCACTCCTATTGCCGGAAGTGTCCTAGGCGTGAAAATGAGTGTGTTCCTACCTTTGATGCCTTCTGGCGTTGGTCACTCATATCCGCGTCGATCAACAGTTCCCAGTTCAAGGTGGTGTTCCTACCTTTGATGCCTTTTGGGGATTTTTGTAACATTTGTGCTTACGCTCTTGTCTTTACATTCGCCAACAGTATCGACTGCTACTCACACCCCTATCTTTGAATAATTGGTTGCTAAAAACACCTCTTTGTTTTCTTCTTCTCCTATATCTCGCCTCGGTGGTTTGTTGATAAAGGTGAAAGTGTCCCCACTGGCTATAACTCGTTGCATTTCTTCATACATGCCATAGGAACCGATACCACTCAACCTGACCCAACCCCGCGACCTGGTAAGCGCTACAAATAGCTGGTTGCGAAGGTTAATGTTGCGTTCGTCTCTTGCCACATTGTCAAAGCCGATGACATAGACCATGTGAGCCTCATTGCCTTTAGCACGTTGGATGCGAGATACAGTTACTGCGCCTTCTTCCCAAAAGATATTCGGTCTGCTGCGTTGCCAGTGGAAGTTCAATGTATTAACGGCTGGGGCTGCTGGAACGAAAATATTGATGCCTTGCTCCATTAAAAACCCAGCAACATGAGTTTCCAGTTGTATTGCCTCAAAGTCGCCTAAAATAATGACTAAAATATCACGACTGGGTTTGAGACGGTCGTACTCTAAGTTGTGTTTGATGTGTTGGGCTAGAGCGTGCAGTTCTTCTTGGCGGCTCCTATAGATACCAACGTTTAATACTGGTTCCCCCCAAAGAGCAGGCACAGGATTTGGTGAGTTTTTGGGAGGTCGGTGTAGGGTAATTTCTTCATTATTTTTACGAAAATCCCCCTTTACTTCGTAGCCCAAATCCTCCCAATCTCTGGTGTTGGTAACCCCTGAAAGCATTCCTTGAGGACGCAGCAAACCCATACCAATAGCATGAGCCGCTGTAATAATTGAACTAGGGGTACGGTAACAGCGCTTCATTATTTCAGACTTTTTGATGTCACCTTTGTAAGTCGGCCCCTTAGTCAGAACTTTAGCCAATTCTTGACCAAATACTTCTTTAAATTCAGGAATTTTAAGGTTATCAAGGCTCTGTGCTTCGTCGTATGCCCAAATCAACCGTCGAATGTCTGAAATGTCTGAATCAATGGGTTTTAAAGCTTGCCAAGCCATCCAATAAACAGGCTGTTTATCTTTATACTTGAGTTCCTCCTTGTCTACTAATAAATCCTGACCTTCATCGATCAGGATGGCGTCAAAGATTGGTTCAATAAAGTTTTTATCCTCTTCAAGGCGGTGTAAAAGCTGCCCACAAACATCTGCAAGCGCCTCATTGGGTTTCTTGTAGCTGGTGTCTTGTGCCGTTAGATGTGGGTAACCATTAGCATTACAGATAGTTTTGTACAGACCCGGTTGATTCCAAGCTCCCCATGCGTGCAAAATTTTTAGCTTTCTCTTAGTCTGAAAGTCGTACCGCATTGCCCCATTACTGAAATGACGTATCCATTTGTCAATTAAAGACTCGATTTTGTCGTAAAGCGAGCGAGTGAAGAATACTAGAGCAATGTCCCAGTCAGGATGCTTCAGATGCATATGAGCAGCTTTCTGACATAACAGCACTGTTTTACCAGACCCGGCAATGCCCCGAATTCGCTGTAGTCCCGGAGGAATTTCTTTGGCGATATGCTCCTGCTGTAAATCCAGTTTATATAGTGTGTTTTGTGAAGTAGCGACAACACTAGAGCGAGTTTTCCCCGTCTTTTCGACAGGTGCAACGTCACGGGCGGATGGATACAGTACTTGCGTTCCACCAATTACTGCTAGCAGAAGCTCCCACTGCTCATCATCGAGTTCTTTACCTGGAGCGACGTGCGTTGTCTGTTCAATGCGTCTGAGCAAGGTGGCTGAACCGAGTTGGTCTTTAAAGATAATGGGCGGACAACAGGGAAGTCGATCAAATCCTTTCTTCCGCCATTCTTCCTGAGTAATTAGTGGTAAAGCAACGATAGCTCGTCCTATAACCTGTTTACAGATAAGCGGCTCATGGTCACAGTACTTCAATAAAGCATTTAGCTGATTCTCTGCCTGATCATAGGGGTTGCCATAATTAATATAAAAATTCTGGAACTGCCATTGATGACCGTTGATTGCAACAATCTGGTCAATGGTAACACCCTTAACCTCAATAACTACGAATCCTAACTTTTTGTCGGCTATCAGAATATCAGGCTCTTTCCGGGTTTCTCCTGTCTTAGAAAAGATAGGATATCGCCAATACCCGATACACTCGCGGCTGGCAAAGGCTTCTCTCACTTTGTCCCAAACTTTTTGTTCGCTCTGTTCGCCGTCTTTACCTATTGGTTCGGTAGTAATAAATTTACGCCCTGATTCATAAATTCCTACAGGCATCTTTAATGCGCTTCCTTCTATAATTTTTGAAGGCACAGAGTGGTACCGTGCTTTGGGAAAATGCTTCTTCTTAGTGTCGAGGGGGAAGAGGATTATTATCTACGGGGGAATTACGGAAAAAGTTTTTGCAGTCTCAAAAATTTTTCCGTGATTAGACGGATGTAAATTGTGGAGAAGCGATCAGCATTGTGGCTGCAACCAAGAGCTTGATCGCAGATCGCATCCTCAGTACCGGGGTACAAAGCAGCACGGAAGGCGTTACACGAATTCATAAGTAAAAATGCTTAAGTGACCCCGTCTCCCTGTTTATGTCCTAATTAGGTCTCTTTTAGACCCCAATAACGGGTGAGCGAAAAAAAGCGTGGGGGGAGGGAGCAAGTTAGCGGCTCATACACGCTAACATAGTCTCAGTCCTAGACTTGTATGCTCATGCCAATTGCCTATGAACTGTCATGCCATCGGAGAACAAGTTGCACAAACGCTCTCTACCTTACCCGAATGGAAGAACCTAGAAGAGTTTGTCAGCTCTTTTCAGGCAAGCTGGCTTAAACTTGGGCAAGCCCTTCAACAGCAACTAGTACAAGAGAAAATAGAAGAAATTGAAACCCAATATCAAGGAGCAAGAACGAAGAGAAAAAAAAGATACTACACACTGTTGGGAGAAATGGTTCTGAAGCGTAGAGTGTATCCAGAAGAAGATGGTTACCAAGTCAAAGTGGATCTCGAATTAGGACTTCCAAAAGAAAAATGGCTACCACCAGTATTAGAATTAGCTTGTGCATTGGGAGTCAGTAGTGAATTCCCCAATGCCCATAAACTCTTCCAACAATGGACAGGCATAAAGTTGACAGAAAAGACCTTAGCTATAAGAGTAGAAGCGACAGGAAATCAACTACTTCTTGTAGAAGAAAGCCGTCTGCCAGAGCAAGATAAGGAGAGTGAGGCAGATTCTCTAACGCCAGATATAGAGAGAAAAGAAAGAATCTATGTGGGAGTAGATGGGGTAATGACTCCCCTCAATCAAAAGCAGGGATACAAAGAAGCCAAAGTCGGAGTGATTTTTTGGGAAAAACACCATCAAAAAAGCCAGGGACAACGAGGGATGATACGTCAAAGAGAATATCTAGCCACCTTAAACTCCCGTGGAGAATTTAGAAAGAAAGTCTCTCAACTGCATGAGCAAGTGGTTGGGCAGCAAAAACCAGAAACGATAGTAATTGGGGATGGGGCACATTGGATCTGGGAGATGGCACAAGAGCAATTTCCGGGTTCTGTGGAAATACTCGACTTTTTTCACCTATCAGAATACGTCTGGGCAGTAGCTAAAGAAGCTTATCCCAAGCAGGAATCTCTCCAGAAGGATTGGGTCAAACAGCAACAACAATTCCTGAAAAAATCACAGTGGAAACAAGTTATCAAAAGTTGTTCTCAATTTCGTTCAAAAAGGAAGGATTTACAGTTAGCTATTACTAATTTAGAGCGTTATTTAACCAATAATCAAAGCCGTATTGACTATCAACGCTATTTAAGTTCCGGTTTAATGATTGGTTCGGGAGTAGTAGAAAGCTCTAATCGTCGTGTCGTAACTCAGAGACTCAAACAAGCCGGTATGCATTGGTCAATAGCAGGTGCCGAAGGAGTTATGGCTCTGAGGGCTGCCTATTTGAGTAGTTCCAATCGTTGGTCAAACATCTGGTCAAGTCGGTCAAAAATGAGGATAGGTTAGCGTATTATTTACGATAACTGATTCCCCTTTCTCTAGTTATGCCTAAGTCTTATCAGCAACGGCAACAGCAGGATTTAGCCTCTCGACTGGAAGAGGTGAAATCGATTTTAACGCAAATTGATACTGAAATTGAGCAGCTCAGTCAGCCGAAAAAATTACCTCCACCAGGGACTTGGATTGTGCGTTATCGTGCCCGAGGACGAGGTGGGACTTATTGGTATTACAAGTGGCAATCTCGTCAAGCTATTTTTGTGACCAAATCCGGTCAAAAATCCCATTATAAATACATTGGTAAAGCTGGAAGTCCAGCTTTCATACTGGCTGTAGAGATGATGAAGAGTCGAACCAAAATTGAAGGTTTACAACAAGTCAAACATACCTTGGAACTAGGTTTAGAGGATTTAGTCGAAGAAGCCACCAGATTTCAAGAGAAAAACCAAAAGCAGGGCAAGTAACAGCAGCAGAAAGCATTAATCGTTTGGCGGCATAGTTAGCGGCTCATACACGCTAACTAACTCCCCCCCACCCCACGCTTTTTTTCGCTCACCCCCCAATAACTGATGCAGTACGAGACACGTTTAGACTCCAAATAGCAGTCTTTTAGGGGATGGGCACAGAATTATGCCTATGTGAGCTGCAAACGCGATCGCCATTTAATAAGGAGTCTTGGAAGTGGTGGGAACAGCCGTTTGGATGAGGTGCTTCTCACTTAACACTATCAAAATCGTGCCGCCCCCCAATCTGTTAACAGGTTAGGGGGCATTGTCCGGTGCGATCGCCTCCTTTCCTCCCTCTTACCCAGGTGATTAAGGGGCAAATGCCTAAGTCCTGTCAATAATAATTATCCCCCGATAGTGCCGGGGGATGCATTTGGTTTATTCAATTAGTTTTCCCAGCGAGTGGGAAAGTCTAAACGTCGGGTAAACTGCTTTGCCGCTTACGACGGCGTGTTTCCATTCAATTAGTTTCCCCAGCGAGTGGGAAAGGTGGCAACTGTAGAGACTGGGGTTAAGCCAGAAGTGTTTCCATTCAATTAGTTTCCCCAGCGAGTGGGAAAGCTTGCATTCGGACATGCCTGACCGTCTTCGGCAGGGTTTCCATTCAATTAGTTTCCCCAGCGAGTGGGAAAGATTTTGCTCCGGCTGCCGTTGAACTTAGAGTCAGGTTTCCATTCAATTAGTTTCCCCAGCGAGTGGGAAAGTCTCCAACAGGCAAATATTGATGTGCGGGACTTCATGGTTTCCATTCAATTAGTTTCCCCAGCGAGTGGGAAAGTCGAGGGACTCAGCGATCAGGCTCGCGCTACTCTGTTTCCATTCAATTAGTTTCCCCAGCGAGTGGGAAAGAACCTCCAGTAACGCTGACAGACAGGCAGCTCAAGAGTTTCCATTCAATTAGTTTCCCCAGCGAGTGGGAAAGCTAACGCTGGGGCCAGTAATTAACGTATCGTACTCATGTTTCCATTCAATTAGTTTCCCCAGCGAGTGGGAAAGCCAAGACGAAATTCTCGAAGACTTTCCCTATCTGTTTCCATTCAATTAGTTTCCCCAGCGAGTGGGAAAGTACGCCCAAAACTTTGCTCCGCCCCAAGAACACCAAGCGTTTCCATTCAATTAGTTTCCCCAGCGAGTGGGAAAGTGCTGAAAAATACCTGGATCGGCATTGGGATGTTTTGTTTCCATTCAATTAGTTTCCCCAGCGAGTGGGAAAGCTCATACAATGGAAACCTCTTGGCATGATTAGTTTGAGTTTCCATTCAATTAGTTTCCCCAGCGAGTGGGAAAGTCGAGAAAATAATATCCCAAACAAATACTGAAGGGCTGGTTTCCATTCAATTAGTTTCCCCAGCGAGTGGGAAAGAAATAGGTAAAGGGAATGTCCCGCCGCTTATGAATAGTTTCCATTCAATTAGTTTCCCCAGCGAGTGGGAAAGCCAAAGGTTTGGCTATACCGAACAAACATCTATAGTTTCCATTCAATTAGTTTCCCCAGCGAGTGGGAAAGCAACGGACAATCAACCCAGCGATGCCCGTGACCTACTTCGTTTCCATTCAATTAGTTTCCCCAGCGAGTGGGAAAGGCCCCAATCAGTGCGTTAGACAAGCGAAGCTACAAGTCGTTTCCATTCAATTAGTTTCCCCAGCGAGTGGGAAAGTTCGGGGTCTGAAAAGCCCTCTAGCTCTTCATTCTACAGAGGATTTTCGTGGGTCTCTTTTTTGACCTCATTTGAGCCCCCGTTATTGATAAGACTTCGCAATTACTAGCCGAGAGCCAACGTTCAAACTCTTCAATTGTCAAGGTTCTAGCGTTTTTCGTGGGACTCCCCGGTTTTTCGCTCCCACTTCGACCCACGAAAATTATTTTGTGCCCAGCGATAATCTCATTATCCCATAGCACCTACACACGAAAAGGCCAAATTAATTCCTAGAATCTGGTTTCACTCGACGGCTTCATAATCATTGACCAACAACCTTTCAAGCAGGCGTTCAACTTGCGCCATATCAAATCCCCCTTCGGTAACATCCACCGAATTGATGATCGCAAACCCCTCATTCAGGGCTGGAGGAAACTCTTGCAGTGCTTGGAAAAATTCTTCAATCACAGTTTCCGGCACCAGGCGGAGACGTTGTTTGTTCCAAATTTTGCATAGAGCCAGCGGTGTTTGCAAGTGCCAAGCCATCCACTGCACATTGTCATCCCTCATCCGACTTAATAGAGATGTCCGCCACTCCGGTTTAGCATTGGTGGCATCATAAATGACGGGTTGTCCGGCTTGAAAAGATTCTCGCATTTGAGACAGGACATACTCTTCAATCAAAGACCAATCTCCCTGAATACTCTCATCACCAAACAGAAGGGCGCGAGTCACATCGGTGGAAACAATCCTTGCGGTGGGGATAAGTTGAGCGAGTTGGTGAGCAAAGGTGGATTTGCCCGAACTGGGAGGGCCGATCAGAAAATGACTAATAACCAATGACATTTGACGAATAACTAACTATAGCGTGCAGCTAAAGCTTGAGCGGCTTGACGGTGCTTTTCGACTAAATCCTGCGGCGAGATCACTTGGGCATTACCCATATATCGGTAAACCCAGCGGGTCAATTCATGAAAGGAACGACGGGGGAGCTTTACGATGTAATCGACTTCTTCATATTCCCCAGAGTTTTTTTTCTTTCCAGGGCGAATCCTTTGGCTGGGATGGCGGCATTCCCCTTCTAAAATAAAGGTTGTCGCTGGGTGGAAGAATCTTACTTTCACTTCTTCTAATCGTAACTGTCCCAGCCGCTCTAATTGCTGCTCTTGGGGTTCTCCCAGGAAAATACCCCAGCCGATATTCATTAATTTTTGCGCGAGTTTGAGACTTTGGAGTTGAGCTTTTTGCCCTCGTCCTTGCTGTTCAACAATTCGGCAATGGTCTTTGAAACGGTCTAATCGTTCGACTTCTAGATGTTGGATTTCAGATTCTGCGTATAAATGCGGCGTTCGGGCTTCTTCGTAAAGAAGATACCAGGCGATATCATGATAAAACAATTGCAACGGGTAAACTTGCAGGTAGCCAGTCTGCTGTTGATAGGGTTCCGCGTGGCGGTACAGTTCAATGATTTGACCCTGTGCGATCGCATTTTCTACCGTTTCCAAACAGTGACATAGGGAAGGACGTTTTTTCCCTTTGGCTATCATCTCATCCGGGTCGGTATAGATGATGGGACGGTTTAGGTAAGCGCGAACTGGATAAAAGAAATCTTCTTGTTCTTCCAGGTTTAACCCCCGCAATCGACGTTCCAAGGTTTGATAAAT
The DNA here is from genome assembly GCA_039962225.1 of Microcoleus sp. AS-A8. NCBI lineage: Bacteria > Bacillati > Cyanobacteriota > Cyanophyceae > Oscillatoriales > Microcoleaceae > Microcoleus > Microcoleus sp. AS-A8. Next base: position 26,799 of record JAMPKV010000026.1, on the reverse strand, counting down.
CTGTCGTACTTGGGGATCGCCTTGATACTCGGCTTGGGAAGTAAGGGCGTTGAAAACCACTTTTAATTGGTCTTTGCTCATTGCCCCAGTGCCGAGGTAATAGCCCCAGCGATACATGCGGCGATCTAAAATGCCGTAGTCGCGGAGAGTTTGCAAGTCTTTGCGAATGGTGGCTAGGGCGGGATATCCCTCTGGGAAGTTTATTCCTATGGCTGTGGCGACAAGTCGCAGTTGGGTTTGTACTGCTTCTAACGCTTCGTGGTGTTTTTTCTGCAATGAAGATTCGTATGAATCCGGGCTACCGATGCCGGGATACTGGACTAAGGTGGCAATCAGCAGCAGGAGGCGTTCAAACGAAAGGCGATCGGCGTAGGGGTGAGGTTGGGGTTTCTTTGGCATAAAAGTTTAAGTTAGCGCTACCCGTATTGGACGGTCAATTAAAAGGCAATATTAATAGTGTTGTAATTTATCAGCGCTGTTACTTTGATTTCTATGACCTAATTGGCTGCACATTGAGCATCGTGAATGATATTGTCTTTTTATTGCAGAGTCAGCGCCGCGAGTGCCATTGTAGTCGAAGCTATTAAGCCGTCTGCTAATGAGCGCCTTCTCATTTATACTAATCTTGGCAATAAGTCAATCTACTGAGCATTGAAAATTGCATCAGAAAAGCGTCCAATGAACGAATCGACACCACAAGGGCTATCGCCGAAACCCTATATTTTTCGTTGAGTGGTGTCGATTCCTCACAGGACTTGGATTTGAGGGCTGTGTTTAGCTCAATTTTTGGGAGGATACGGTATGATTTCAAGAGTGGTGTCGATTTAGCGTCTGAAACCTTTACTGGGTAAGGGCTGCACGGACGTACTCTTCCCAATCGCTGGGAAAACTAATTGAATGGAAACTTTGAATTTTGAAAGTTAGAGATGCACTCATGACCTTCCCAATCGCTGGGAAAACTAATTGAATGGAAACTCTAAATTTAGAGCTTAGAGGCCTGCGGGTGCGGGCTAGGCTTCCCACTCACTGACTCATTAGCAAAAGCGATCGCTTTTGTCTAGAAAACGACTTGTAGACAACTAATCCAACGTTTAAGCAAACGTAAAGGAAGCACTGCTAATACTATCTGCCGTCACCCAATTCAACGTCGCCAAGATATCATCACTATTAGCAATGCCAATTTGAGTGAAAAATTCATTTCCATTACAGCCTTGAGTCATCGATAAATCCTCAAAAGTCAGACCATTAGTTAGCCCCAACAAATCTCGACCCACCTCGAAATTAATCACCGTGGTCACACCTACACCAGCCGCGAGGGCGAATACGTCACTGCCACAGCCGCTATAAATTGTATTGTTGCCCGTCCCGCCGTAGATGATATTATCGCCTCCTCCAGCATAAATCAGGTCATCACCTGCGCCAGTCACGAACACATCGTCCCCCGCACCCGCATAGATAATGTCGCGACCTTCACCCGTCGTCACCCAATTGTGCCCAACACCTGCGTAAATCAAATTATCGCCATCCCCAGCCTGAATTAGGTCATCGCCAGCATCGGTGTAGATGGCATCATTCCCACTGCCAGCATACACAGCATTTTGCCCAACATCTGCGTAAATTACGTTGTCGCCGTCGCCTGCATCAATTTGGTTATTCCCTGCACCCGCATAAATCCGGTCATTCCCCGCACCTGCGTAGAGTTCGTTATCCCCAACACCTGCATAGAGAACGTTATTCCCCTCACCCCCATCCAACGTATCATTGCCGCAACCGCCGCAAAGCGTGTCATCCCCATCACCACCGTAGAGTTGGTCGTTCCCTACGCCAGCAGAAAGGATATCGTTTCCCCCACCCCCCTCTAAATAATCATTCCCGTCATCAGCATAAAGTCCATCATTCCCTAAACCCCCGACGAGAGTATTGTTGCCATTCCCGCCATAGAGTTGGTCATCCCCAGCGCCGCCATCAAGGAAGTCGTGACCCGTTCCCCCATATAGGCGATCGCATTCCGTGCCACCATAGAGACTATCATCCCCCTCCTGACCAAAAAGGGTATCATTCCCCCCTTCACCCAGAAGAATGTTAGCCCCATAATCGCCATACAGTTCGTCACCAAACGCGCTGCCAATAACATTCTCAATTCCGAATAGCTGGTCATGGCGACCAAACCCATCAGTAGCATAGTTCCCGGCCAAGTAAACCCGGACGCCACCAGAATCGCGGCGATAGCTGACAGTATCAATCCCCTCATTCCCTTCCAGTCGGTCGTTGCCACCACTACTGATGAGGATATCGTTTCCCGCACCGCCTTGAATCCAGTTGTTGGCACCGTTTCCAATCAGGATGTCGTTGTAGGCAGAACCAATGATATTTTTTACCTTACAGAGACTATCTTGGGTGCCGAACCCATCTTTAGCCGTACCTGCCTCAATGTCAAAACTTCCTTCTAGGTCAAACGTCCCGTATGCCGAGTTAGTGTAACCGCGACGTTGATCAATATTTACTACCGTCCCGCTGGGGGAGTGACTGTAATCGACAGTATCTGCACCGCTACTGCCGTCAATAAAAGGGTATGAGATTGTATTACTCATCCACTTGTAATTATTTCCCCATTGCATTGCATTCCAGCCAAAATTAGGGCAAGACATGATGATTTCTCCTCTTGTAGTAGATACTTAGGTGTTATGAATATGACCAGACCCAGTAAATCGGCTAACACACTGATTTAGAGAGGTGTCTCATTTCGTACTATTTGTTCCGTTCCGTAAAATGCCGAATTTCAGTTGAGGCTAGTAGTTCAAGTGCCAACTCAATGAATCAAGATTCTTGAAACTCTGGGTCTATCCAAGTCGGCTTCCTCAAATGGCGTCTCAACTTTACCAATACCATCGGTTCCCTTTCCAGAATTCGCCGCTATTGATAGCAGGTTATTGAAGAATAGCCGTAAAGCGAATCTGGACAGAGGTTAAACCTAATTGGATGAATTCAAGTGAATACTTTCTTTAACTTGACAATTAATGACTGGTGAGATATAGAGTTTTTCGGGTTGCTTGGAATCAACCTCAATACTCAAATAACAGCAATTGTCAAGCCAAAACAAATATTTACTTTCCCCAGATAAAAACAACAGAATCCCAGCTTCTACAAGCGATTGCGCCTCCCTTCGTAAAACCCCTATCAATAGTGGTAATTGCTAGAATTCCCCTCACCCTTCTTGATACCTTAAGCGTCAGAAACACATTAACGTTGCATCCCTTGACCAACAGGTCAAGCTAATTACCAGAAACGCTGACACTTTGGGCAACAACCGACTGATTAAAATTTTTACCTTCCCAAATTAGCAAGCCATAGCCTGACGTTTTCAGCCTTTCCACTCTCACTTTCTCAACACTAAACCTTAGCAACGACACCGTCCATCCTGAGCGCTTGGACTGAGATAGTGATGCGTTTTCACGCCCAAGAATTAGTAAATTTTATTCACTTGAGAAGTTCTATGAACATCAAACATTCAGCATCAACGGTTGCCTTTGCTACACTTGTTGCCTTCAGTGGACTGGGTGTAAACCTACAAAATGCCAGTCTTCAGCCACAGCAAGCGATTGCCCAAACCACAAATTGTAACGAGGTTCGTCCAGTTACCCCCTTCTCTGCCGCCGCTGCCCCAGAGGGTGTAAATGTGCGCTCTTCACCAAATATCAGACCTGACAACATTATTGGTGCTTTAGGGCCAAACGAAAGTCGCGTTTTTAATGCCTATACTTATGGCGATGCTGTCAATGATATCTGGCTTTCCCAACCCGGAGCACCTGTACCCGATGCCCGTTGGTACAAACTCCAAGACCAAATCCAAGGACAAGATGGCTGGGTTGCCAGTGGCGTCGTCTATGGCAACCCCAATCCCTCACCGCCGCGACTGTGTTCTAGCAGTGGGGGACAGGTGGATATGGAAGGACTCAAAAAACTGCTGTTCAGAAATACCCCGGTTAGCGTCACGGGCAGGTACGGACAATCCCTGCAAATTTGGTGTCGGTTTTACCGAGGCTGTATGCACCCAGCGCTTGATTTTGCACCGAACTCTGGTCGAATTGGCGACCCCATCTACTCTCCCGTTGATGGAGTGGTGATTGCCAGAAATGATTTCTACGGAATTGTGGCTGTTTATAACCAGAAGGCAAACATCACCTTCTTTTTCAATCACATGAACTCAGCCACGGTAAGCGTCAATAGCACCGTGACGAAAGGGCAACAAGTGGGAACGATAGGAACCAAAGGATTCTCGACTGGCCCTCACCTCCATTTTGAAGCGCGTCTGGGGCGGCAGACATACGTAGCCACAGACATCAATCAGACAATGAACCCTGTGGATGCGGTTAATCTTGCCAATCAATAAATCCCAGCCAATTTCCAGGGCGATCGCACTTCACAACCGAGGTGCGATCTGCGAAACGCTCTTCTTGCTTTGTTATCACACGAATGCCAATGCCCTAACCCCATCGCTTTATAGAAACAAGTGAGGCCATCCCATGTTAAAAAATTTGTGTTTGACGGTTGCTTTATCAACACCCTTGATTTTCGTCATCCCTAAAAGTGGTGTTTGTGAACCAATCTTGAGAACTTTACCACAGCCAACAGTTTCCCATGAAGAAAGCGACACCCCCGCTTGCTACATCCAAACAACTGAGGGGATGACTGTAAACCTCAGCAGTATGTGTGGGAAAAAAAATGTTCAGCCTACGATTCCCTGTCCAGAAATTACCGACCCCGAACGTAAAGCCTTTTTCGCTCAATCCTGTGGAAACGACGCTTCTTGTTTAGCTAATTTGGGCTGTCAGCAACCCCCTCGACCCACCTATCCTTCGACCAATGGCTCTCCACGAGGTTAACTCAATCCCCTGTTTTTTTAGCTGCCAGAAATATTGAAAACATGATGCAGATTTTACCAACAATTTTGTTTTCTTTGCGGTGTGTAAAAAAAGGAGAAGTTCATGGTGAAGAAGCCCTGAATATTTTGGTAAACGAGCAAGGAATTGTGAATCTTGACTTACTCGATTCTGAAGTCAGCTCCCGATTTTTTCAGGAATTCTCCCATCACAGTGATTTCCCGCCTGTCATTCCTCTATTACTTTGGCAGAACTGCTACTACTTTGGTAGCCCAGTGAGGCTAAAAGCAGAAGACATCCATCAACTGAGTGAGGTCAAGGGCTTTGCCCAATCCAGGTTTACAACTATCAAAGTTATTCCTATTGCTGAGAAAAGCTACCACGCCTGGTATCTCACTCAAACATTCAATTTTAACGCTCTTGTGCCCATTGGGGAAAAAAACTAGATTTTTTTAGATTTGTAGAGGGCAACCCGCCGTGATTGCCAACACAAAAATCCTAGAATTTCTGGCACAAATATTGAAGATAAGTTTTTAAATTAGTGACAGCATTGGATGTAAGCTTGCTAGTACCTGATCCTGGCAACCCAGTTTTTCCTTGGTTCCCCACGCTGGGGAAACTATTTGAATGCAAACCATCCGCCGTAGCCATCGATGAAGATAGCTAAACCGTCGTCTTTCCCACTCGCTGGGAAAACTAATTGAATGGAAACCATAAAGCCTGTTTCTTCGGAGTGTTCTGCAAAGCATTAACCCTTCTTGTTAGAGAGAAAGGTCGGCATCTTTGAGCCAATAAACCCATTGAGGTGAATCGACAGTTGACAAAATTGGGAAGAAATCATACTGTAGATTTGGGGACTGAGACCCTCTTAACGCGAGAGGCACAGTCTTATTAACCCAAATCTACAGGTGACAAAAGCCTGTTTAGTCGGAGTGTTCTGTAAAGCGTGAATCCGGAATGCTCCGAACCCCCTAAAATCAAAGAAATGCAAAGCAAATACACATACACATCGCATTTGCCGTCAAGTAAATGCGGTGTATATTAATGTCTGAGAACCTTTGAAACTGACAAAAAAATCTGGCGAGGACGCTGGGAATGATGCGATAGAAAAGCACCGCAGCAAGGAGCAGATCGCAGAAAATTCCAAATCACTTGCCGCAGTACTGCTTAACTCAACCGACAAAACAAATCCCCCGGTGCTGCCGGGGGATAATCATTTATAGAGGGGAACTGTCTTGAGATGGGGCAGTAATATTCGCTTTGAAGCTAAATGTCAAGTCAAAAGCCAATATTAATCAGTTCTGTTAAAATCGCCTTACAATCCTCATCCCAAAAACATTTCAGGAAGATTAAAAAAAATTTCATAAATAATTGGTTTTCTATAGCGATATCGGGGAACTCTAGTTAAAGTGCAGTAAGACAGTTCCGGAGGAAATCTGTGTCCGAAGCATTTTGGCAAGCCAAAATACGGGGATTGGTTTACAATCTCGACCTCAGCGCCTTAAACCAATACACTGGGAATCGGGCAGAACCCTTCTTCAGAGCTTTAGAAGCAATCGCCCCGCTAGCAACAACAGTAGCCTCGCCCAGTCCATCAGACATTAGTCATGTTGCTGATTTAATTACCGATGCCAGCGATCGCGCCGTTCTCAATGCTGCCCATCGGCACTTCAATGCCAACGACAGCAACGTTCTAAATACCGTACTGGGACAAACGAACGCCCAGGCACTAACGGTATCGCACCTACTCTCAGGGAAAAAACTTGCCATTTCTCCTCAGCTACCCACTCAACTAAATAGCGGAGAATTCCATCTCCCTTTACCTCCAGACAACATAGACAGCCAACAACTTTTTTGGTGGCTGTGGCGCTGCTTGCCTCAAGCTATTTGCGAACACGACCAATCCCTGATGCTAGTCCCCGCTGCTGCCAGTTTGCCCGACGCTTCGGTGTGGAGTCACGCCAGTTTGCGTGCAGCGATCGCAGGAACCTTAGCCACTTACGGACGTACCCCAACCCAGAGACAGCAGCACTCAACAGCCCAAGACTTAACCCCCCGTCCTTATCTGGCAATTTTCAGTTTTACCCCAGTGCAGGAACTAATCAAAGCCAGTCGTAAAATGCGCGACTTCTGGGCAGGTTCTTGGTTACTGCACTACCTTTCTGCCAAAGTCTGCTGGAAACTGGCGTTAGCCTACGGACCCGATAGCCTAATTTATCCCAGCCTCTACCAACAGCCCCTCATTGACCAGTGGCTGCGGCGGGAGTATCAAGGCTTTGACCAGTGGATAGACGAACCGAGTCCTCGCGCCCTACTTACTGCTGGCTTTCCCAATGTCATTGTCGCTGTTCTTCCCAAAGGCGAGGTCAAAGCCGCTATGCAGACTGCAAAACAAACGCTGTACAGTGAATGGTTAAAACTGGGCGACCTGGTGTTTGACGAACTCAAAGGGCGACACTGGACGAGAAAGTTGCGAAAAGAAAGCCGAACTTGGGAGGGTTGGCTCAAGACACAGTGGCAGCCCTACTGGACAGCCTTGCCCTTGGGGAAAGAAGGCAGAGAATTGACGGAACAAGCCGTTTTAGACGAAAAAGAAGACCACAGAAAATACCACTGGATTAAAGACCACAATCAAGCTTGCAACTTGGCAGAGGAAGAGGCAAAGCTGTTTCACCTTGATGAATTTGACTTCGTAAAAGCTGTTAAAACCCTACCCCAGCTCCATGCCGACTCATCGGTTAGCGTCAATGTGGGTTCCTGGTGGCCCTACGTCTTCGACCAATTGCGCTTTGGTCTGTCTGCCGTCAAAAATGCCCGCACTTGGGACATTCCCACCGCCTTCAGTCCTCGTTCTACCATTTCGGGTATCGGACCCGTCGTTTACCCCGACTCTAACGAATATCAACCCAAAGGAAAGAACCAGCACCGCCCGATTGCAGAAAGAGACACCAAGGATTTTTGGCAGAACCACGCTGGACTGTTTGACGGCATCGAACAACTCAACGCCACGGAAACCCTTAAGCGGGGCATTCATCTGATTTTGCCAAACCCAGAGGTATTAGGTCTACAGGGACAAGCTCTCAACCTTTCCTATCCCGATTTGACGGCTGGTGTGGCAGGTTACTTAAAAGCAGACTTCCCTAAGAATAAGTCTCAAACCGAGCGCATTGAACACTTCCAAGAGGTTTGCGAATCCGTTCTCAATCAGTTGGATGAATTCCCAGAGGGGAAAAGGAAAGCTCTGGAAGACATGAAATGGGGCATCCCTTGGATTGAACAGCATCAAGACATTGATTTGCGTTCTTACCCCTCTCGCCTGCTCAATGCTGGATGGTTGGTTGCTGACTTGGAAATTCCAGACGAGAGTAAACCCGACTATCGCACCCAACTCCAGCGTCACATCGCTCAGTACTACCCCAAGAACAACCCTGCCGATTGGTATGTCTTAGCCGCTGGTGATGGAGATGGGATGAGCAGATGGCTTAAGGGCTTACCTCTGCAAAATTATCAGAACTATATACTTGAGGACTATCAGCCATCAACTTTATCCAATCCCTCTGACCGAGAAGCTCAACGGGTCAATAAGGCTTTTGAACAACTCAAGCTGTTACAAAAGCGCATGGGTCCGTCTACCCACAACGCTCTCAGCCGCGCTTTACTAGACTTTTCCAATCAACTGCTCCCTTACCTCACCGAGCAGCGCTATGCCGGACGGCTAATTTACGGGGGTGGCGACGATGTCTTAGCTTATATCAATTTATGGGAATGGGATAGTTGGCTGTGGGATGTGCGCCAGTGCTTCCGGGGGGCTGAAGATAAAGAGCAGCAAGAGTTTAAAAATGATGGGGATTATTGGCAGTGGCAGAAGGGCAACCTCCCGAAAGACTTCCCGACGCGCCCTCTATTTACAATGGGGTCTGAAGCGACGATTAGCTTTGGTATTGTCATCGCTCATCATTCCGTGCCATTGGCGATCGCTATAGAAAATCTTTGGGAAGCAGAGAAAGATGGAGCCAAAGAGCATTACTGCCCTGGTCTCAAAGATTCTACTAAAAATGCCGTGCAGGTAAGAGTTCTCTATGGCAATGGCAACAGCCTGAAAGCGACCAGTAAATTTGAAGCCTTCAACGAGTGGCGATCGCTTCTATATTCTCCTGTAGATGCGGCGTTGTTCGAGCAAGCTGCCCAAATTTGGAGCCAGCACCCAGCACCGCAATCAGACGCGATCGCTCCTTGGACGCAAGCTTTTTGCAACCGTCGTGACATTTTCAAGGGGAACGAGCAAGCTAAGAAAGACTTTCAACAGTCCTTGAAGCAATTTTTGTGCGCTCTACAGGCGATGACTCAGGAAGAGGATCGCGATCGCGAAATTCAGAACTGGCTCAAACTTGCTGCCTTTGTTCTGCGGAAACGAGAGATTGATATTAGATAGAGGCAGCAATCATGACTCACTGGTATACCCTCACCCCTCTAGATGTGCTGCTACTGCGAGATGCCAAACCCTTTACACCAGGGGAACGAGCTTGGGCAGGCAGCGTTTTTCCTCCCAACGGTCATACTCTGGCAGGTGCTTTGCGCGGTCTTTTAAAAACCTCAGACTCTCTTAATATTACAGGTCCATTTTTCTGCTCTAATCAAACCCTCTACTTACCCCGTCCCTTGGGATATGTCGGCACTATCCCCCTCGTTCCGATTGACTGGGATGAGGAGTCACACCTCTATAAGGCGCTGCAATTTGATTCGAGTCAGCCTTGTCCGTTAGCCAAGGCGTCTTGGAAACAGCCTCCCCCCAACCCAGATAAAGATACCGACAAACCACAGATAAAGTACCGCCAGTACCTGCCCTGGAATGTCGTCCTTCATTATCTAGAGAGTGGACAAATTCCTGATGGTGAGTGGAACGTCAAACATGAGGGCGAAGACAAGCTCTGGAAAGTGGAAACCCGCTCTCACAATGCTATTGAACCAGGAACTCAGCAAGTTAAAAAAGCAGATGGCTACTTTGTCGAGAATGCAATACGGTTGCACTCAGGATGGAGTTTAGCCATTGGGTTAAAACAACCCATTCCCCAAGCATCTGCTACGCTGCGACTGGGTGGAGAGGGTCATCGAGTACTAATTGAATCGTGTGAGGCTCTCACACAGCAGTGGGACAGCCTGGAAAAAAAGTCTCAGAAGAACTTCTATAAAAAAGAGCGATCGCTTGCCTATCTTGTTACTCCAGGAGTTTTTGAGCGCTGGCACAACGATGCCAAAAATCCCAACATTGCTCGCTGTCGCGCTTTTCCGTGGGAGTGGAAACTCACTACTAATGGGGGAAATCTTGTCAGTTTTGCCAGCGAACGACAAGTTTCAATTGGTTGTCGTAGCCTTTTGCCTGAAAAAGACCAACCCAAGAACAGTGTGCCTTCTCCCCAGGTGTTTGCTGCCCCTTCTGGAAGCCTATATTACCTCAAACAGCCCGAAGACTTGTTCCAAAATCAGCTCGATGCCCCGGAAAAGGTGCAGCGCTGGCGGCAATTAGGTTACTCGGAATTGCTCTGGCTTCCTTACAAACCATTAAGCAAGTGAGACGAAACAATGACTGACTTTCGGATTGGCTATCTATATAGTCTCGCCCCGATTCACTGTGGTGGCGAGGGCGATTTGGGCAATATTTTAGAGATTGCTCGCGAGGTGCATACGGATTTTCCCTATGCCCCTGGCTCCTCAGTGCGGGGAAGTCTCAGGGACGAAGTGGCATCAATTCAGCCAGATGGTCGCCAGATGGCAGATAACTTGTTTGGCAAAGAACTTGATCGTGAGGGCCAGATGGGCGTGCATCAGGTGTGGTTTGGGGATGCGCGTCTGCTGTGGGTTCCCATGCGTACCATGTCGATGAGTGGTGGTCGAGACGTGTTTACCTGGGTAAGCTGTCACTCTCTAATTCGCGACCATGCTTTACTCGCCAAACTGAAGGCTGTGCCGTTTCCCGACTATCCGGTAGGGACTAGTCCTGGCAATTATATGGTGGCTGACGCTCAGTTAGAGGTGAAGAATTTGTCACCCGAACGGAGAAATGCGATCGCGCTTGCGGGTAACTGGCATCCCAATCTAGCAGGCGCAGTTCAATCGACTTGGGAAGCTAATCGCATTGTACTTCCGGATGCTGACTTTCAAGTTCTGATGGAACACTCTCTCTGGACGCAAGTCCGCAACAAAATTCAGGACGCAGAAAATGGCGCGGGGCAAGCAGGTTCAGCAGAAGTGTTTTGGACGGATGTCTGCATTCCTAGGGATACCATCCTTTACTATTCCTGGGGCTACAGTCTATCTCAAACAAATCCTATTTCGCTCAACCATCACAACCGATTGCTGGATGTTCTCAAAGGTTTGTTTCAAGTGGGAGGTCAAGCCAATGTAGGCAGGGGATGGGTACAAGGTTGGGTTGCAGATGATCAGCCTCCTACTGGATTAGCAAGTCCCACCAATCAAACGAATACGGCGGTGAGTGAGGGGGTACAGTCCTCTGAGGAATCGGCTTCAACTGAACAAACCGAAGCAACTGTGGGAGTTTAACAATGAGTAAGAAGCACAAATCCTCTCAATTTCCTAAATCTAAGTCCCAACCCGTCACCCCTCCCAAACCTCCATCAGCAGCAGTTCAAACACCCAATTCCACCCCATTGATAGACTCAGTTGCTGTTAAGGCTGACGGACAGCGGGTGCAGCCAGAACAGATGAGCCTCAACGCTCATCAGCACATTCAACAGTATCTAGACAAGCACCGCCAAGACATCAAAAAACTGACCAAAGAAGACCTAAACGCCGTTTTACGCTTATCTCAGCATTTAAGAGTATTTGGTCTGCTCTCATCAGTTGGCTATATCAATCAATCCAACGCTCAGGAAAATAATGAGGTTCGCAGGCGTACAGTGCCAGTGTGGGAATGCTTGCTGGGACACTTAATTCATCCAAATAACCCGCCAGATGCAAAGGCTTTGATGGCAAAAGTTGTCGAGATGGCGCAGGAAAGACCATCTGAGTACATGGCAACTTGGCGTAAGGCACTAATTTTAGCCCATCACTGGAATTTCTGGGCAAGAGCTTATCAGCAGGAGGATTAATGTATAGCGGACCTCAATTGGTGGAGTTGCTAGAGAGGCAGCACCAAGCGCGTCAGCAATCTGGATTGTTTAAGAAAGATACCTTTACCCTCCAGTGGCGTGCCAAAGTTGGCTCGTTTCCCCACCCAGATATCGAAACAATTGTGTCAGCCGGAGAACCCTGCGGTGCATGGCGACCTAGCGACGGACGCCCAGAAGATAAGCGGAACGTGGGCGAGAACTGGAAGCAGATGCCAAAGCTACCCTTAAACGGCTATATTCCAGGCTCTTGTATCCGAGGGGTGGTCAGAGCGTGGGCGAAGCAGCGCCCGAAAATTAAGCTCAGAATGTATCAATTACTGGGATATCAAGATAATGACACTATCAGCGCTGGCAAAATCGAGTTTCTCGATGCTTGGCCCGAACAGCCGACTAAGCTGACGCTGGATATTGTTAATCCGCAAGAGCCTTTCCAGGTCTACCATGAGGGGCAAAGCACTCCCCTATCTTTATATACTCTCGGCAACGGCAAAGATTCCATTCGCCTTACTGTAGCGATTCGAGGGATTCCGGGTCGAACGACTGAAGCAGAAGTTGAGGAAGTTTGGGATTGGGTACAACAGGCGCTGAGTTTGTATGGTGTTGGCAGTCGCACAGCTTCTGGCTATGGCGGCGTTAAACTCGATAACTTCGACCAGCCTGCACCCGACCCGGACTATTCAGTTAAACAGTTTGACTTTAGTCTCTACAGCCAAGGCTGTGCAGGACCAGATATAAAGACCTTGGAATTGCGCCCCTCCCATTGCCGGGGGTGGTTGCGCTCCTGGATGCTGCGGTTTTTGCTGGGCGTGATGTTGAAGGAGAATGCCCAAATCACCGTGACCGAGTTAATGGGAACCCTGGAATCACCTGCCGACAACAAAAGCCGCAAAGGTAGCGTGCGCCTGCAAATGACTCAAGGGGAACCTTGGGGCGAACTCTCCCAAAATCAACCCAATTTTTATGCTTGGGAAGGTCAGCTTCGGTTGAGCGCTCGCAGTGATATTTTGAATTCAATTATTTTGCCCGTCGTTCGCTTTGCTGTCATGGTAGGAGGTGTGGGACGCGGTTGGCGCAGACCCCTGCATATCTATTGGATGGAGAAGAGAAACGGCGAACAGGAGGAGGCATCGCGGGGAACTTACCTAACGCTGACTCACGAACTCAAGTCAGGGGTTAAGCCGTTCGGACTGCCACCTCAAGCAGAAAATTGGCGTGACTTGTATCAGGAGTGGCAAACAGCCGTTCAGCAGCGATGGCCCAGTCGCTTTGCACCGGAGGCAGGACTCAAAGCTGAAGTGTTTTCTCCCCGAACCTGTGCTGTTTATCTGGTGCCTGGACCAGAGGCGGAACCTGTTGATCGCAAGAATCTAACTTGGAAGGATATAGATGCTGTAGAAACACGCGGGTTGGGAATGGACTTGATTTATAACCCAACGTACAAGCGACAGCCTGATGTTGGGGGTAACGCGGGGAGAGGAAATGCTTACTGCTCTTGGGTCAGCGTTAGGCGAATTCCCGTTAAGGAGGGAACTAAAGAAATTGTCTGTCTATTTATGGGAGATGAAAATTCTTTGCGATCGCAATTCCTTGGTGACTTAGCTAAAATCTCCGGTGCAGTGCATCTGTTTGGCGTGCAACCCTCTAACCCAATTTAGCGATCGCACTTAGAGTACCTCTGCAAAAAATTACGCCTAAACCTAGTTTCAATGAAAACAATTCAATCTGAACCCAGTCACGTCGATACTTTAATTATTACAGTTGGCACACGGCAAGTAGGATGGCGCTGTAAAGATGGTATAACCCGCTCTTTTGGTGCCGATGGTAATATTGGCTGCTATCCCCGTCACGTCGATGAACTTTATCGAGAATTAGACATTGAGCGTGGCTGTCATCAAGAGAAGGATAAAACCTATCCTTGGAGCGCTCAAGAATTAGGCAAGCGCTACTATGATTATTGCGTTGATTGGCTGGGGGGTGACTTTAGCCAAGTTGTACTGATTTTGGACCAAACCCTTATTGAAGAAGGAATAAAACTTGGTCTAAAGCATATCATTTTGTGGGGAACTGACCAACCTGAAACGGTTTCTTGGTTTTATCGGCGGTTGGATACCCTGTGGTTGGCTCAATTAATGGCGGGTAAAATTCGAGCAATTTACCCTGAAGTGAAAGTTGATGTTCATGCGCCTAAGATTTCAGCCAATGATAGCGAGGCAATTCGGGAAGAATTGGAAAAGTTAGTGCTGCTTGAAGCGCTTGACTTTTTCTCTCCCAATGGTGATAAAGAGTTTGTCTTGTGGATTCAGAATAAGGGATGTACGCCTGCGATCGCATCTGGAGTAGAAATTTGTGCAGCGGCATTGGTGCGGCAATGTCAAGTGTTCAATGCTTGTCCTGACGAACCGGATGTTTTCTTTGAAATCCTACCTAATGGTGCCACAGCCGCTTGCTTATCTCAATCATTTAAACTGATTCCAATGGGGGATTATTTTTGGCCTTTGGAACGGTTGCGGGTGATTTCCGCTTGGGAGAGGGGAGATTTCGCCGAGGCGCAAGTCTGGCTGAAACTGCATCAGAGTCGGCATAAGGTGTTGTATAAGTTAGCAGGGATTTTGGCTTATTATACGAACTGGGAAACGGCGATTTTTTTAAGGTTAATTGAAGATTGGCTGCGTTCAAACGATTTAGCTAAAGTGGCAGATTCTGAGCAAGTTAAGCTGTGGCAAGAGCAACTCAATTTGATGAAGTTAAATCCTTTAATTCAGGCGTGGGAGTCGTCTTTATTGATAGAATTGCCGTTATTTAGGCGAAATTATACCGCTGCGTTTATCCAATTTGCCCAAACCTTAGAGCGTTTGCTGTATATTCAATACAAATCTGACAACTGGATCGGTCGGGGTTTCGTCACGCCGCCACCGCATTTAACTTATTTAGGAAATGCTTATCAACCAGGACTTGGTGGACTGATTGAAGGGTGGCATCGCTCTAAGAATTTGAGGTCAGATAATAAATGGTACAAGCTGCTAGACCGTATTCGCAATCAGCGCAATCAAATGATCCATTCCGCTGCATCGATTAATTTGGCACAAGTTCGCTCAATTTGGACGGATGGCGGTCTGTTTTCAATGACGCATTCGGAAAACCCGGAAGTGGTGAAGGGGTTGATGCTGGATGTTCTCAAGCAAGTGAGTGATGCACCGGATACTAATAAATTGTTGGTGCGATCGCTCTATCAATGGGGGCTAAAACTACTGCGTTCTGAAGCTGCCTCGTAATCAAAACTCAATTTTCTATCTAATTAAAATACTAACCCCCATTAGCAACAGATCTGGTGGGGGTTTTGAGTTTGGCTTCAACTAATTTTTCCAGCGCGTGAGAACAGCTTGTGTTGATGCAGCTTCGCACCTGATGAACATCTGGGTTTCCATTCAATTAGTTTCCCCAGAAAAAGCAAAATCTGTTTACAGATTTTTGGCGGTGGGTGGACAGTTGGAAGGTGCGAGGTGCGCTTCATCAGTGTATTGGTTAATTGACATAAAATTAGGGCGGTCAACTCGATAGGCAAAGAGTGCGTTAGCTAAAGCGGACACAACGCAGGGAGTATTGTACAGGCGTTTCATCTCAGCCCTCCCCAGATAATCGCTTCTGCATCGTTCTTAGTTTCCGCACGTCGGCTGCACGCTTGCGACGTTCCAATCGCTGATGAGCCATTTGGTTAACGGCTTCTAACTCCTGGGGATGTTCAGATAGGTAAAGGTAAGCCGCTTCAAACCAGACTTCTTTGGTTAATCCAGCTTCCAAACACAACTGGCGTAGCGCTTTATCTACAGACTCTTCCAGACGCACAGTTGTCCTAACGACTTCGGGTAAGTTAAGGTCTGCGTCTTGACTCAAAGACGTATTGGCGTCAAGACGTTTTGTCATTAGGGTTTCTGGGCGCGGTGAGACGCTAGGGCGTTTCGATTGCATCAATCTTTGGAGGGCGTCATCTTCTGGCATAAAGCAGCTCGATAATTTTCTCAAACGGGAGTTGCAAATCAGCCTGACCCATTTCAGCTAGGGTCTGACCTAGACGGATGGCTCGTTTATACTGTTCGCTTTCTAGGATGGACGGCAGAACGGGAATATCTTGTGCCACCTGGCGCATGGCTTCAATTGCGTCTCGGCTGTCTTTAGCCTGAGAGCGCCCAAACCACCGATCTCTAAAGGGCAGAACTCCTAACACCTGCCCACGAAACGCGCCGATATCTCTCAATTCTTCGACCTGTTCTAAAGACCGCAATAGGGAATTCACCCCTTTAGTTGATGCCTCGACGGGTATGAGAATCAAGTCGGCAGCTCCGATAACCGATAGGCAGATTTGCGTGCGCTGGGGTGGGGAGTCGATGATGCAGTACTCAAACAAATTGGCGACTGGCTCCAGGCGCTTGCGTAAAACTACAGCACCCATCCCAGACGTGGATAGGTAGTCTTGCACCTTGTTGAGTGCGCTGTCGGCGGGGATGAGAAACAGGTTGGAGTAACGAGACTGATAAATGCCGTGGGCTGCATCCACCTCGCGCTGCATCACCTCCAACAGGGTCGGCTCATCAGGTGCCACTTGGTGTCCTAGATAAAAGGTTAAGTTAGCTTGAGGGTCGGCATCGATGGTCAGAACTTTTTGACCAGCAAGGGCAAGCGCTCGCCCCAGTAATAACGCAGTGGTTGTTTTGCCCTGACCGCCGGATAACGAAAGACAAGCAATTGTCCACACAAGGACTTACCAAAACAGTTACCACCAATTTTACGTGAAGTTGTACGTCTTTATGTAGTTAAGCCTTTGTGTGTTGGCGTCAAGACATATTGACGTAAAGATAATTTGAGATGAATAGTTTACTTGGCTGCCAATCTAGCTCACAGAATGGTTTTGAGGCACGCTTGTCATGAGCTAAAATCCACTCAGCATAGCAACGGCCATAAGCACGTTGACAAGAGCTTGTAGCTCTTCTCTTTCAAGAACTTTTTTGAGATAGCCAACTTGATCATCAATGGTTGCTACGACAATCATGATTACACCAATGCGGCTTCTCCCTGCAACCTAATATTGACTTCAAGGAAGAAGCAAGTCGGCAGAATCCGTTGTTTGTGAATGGTAAATTTTTCTGAGAGTTTTCGTGACGCGGCATCCTCTCTGCCGCAACGTTGACTCACTTGGAGCAACTCCATCCTCTTTAACTAACTGTTGGTGAATCTCCTTCCAGGAAAGTCCTTGAGTTTTTAAGCGCAGAAGCCTTACTCCTTCAGGGTCTGTGCGTCCCAAGGCTTCAAGTGAATTCATTAGCGTTTTCCATGTGTTGTCAATATTGTTAAGCGTAACTACACTATCTTCTGTAGTTCTTAAGGAAGGGATTAGTTCTACCAATTCAGGGTATAATAGCTGTTCTCTCTTCTGCCTACGGCTAATTTCCCGGATAATATTGAGAGACGTACTCTTCAACCAAGAATGAGGGGAACGGATAATTCCCCCAGACCATATGTATTCTTTACCACGCACGTAAGCGTCGTTGAGGATTTCGTGAGGTTCAAATTGGCTAGCCAGATGAAATTGCATGAGGCTTCTCTGAATAAACGAGATTGTGGAATAAGCATGAGGGTTATCTTTCCCTAGTACTTCTATCACTGCTGCATCTAATGCATCTTCGGGGGAAGAGGAAGACCTAGGGAGTTCAGTGTCTGTCATAGGATACTAGAAAAACCACTGGCAACCATTAGTGAACAATTCGTAACCGATGTGACAGTTGGGTCTAACCCTTTTTTTCCGGATATAGCATAAGAGTACTGATGCAATTCAACGTTTAAACTCTAGTGCCAGTGGTAAGGTAAGCAATGTCCACTACGGGTAGAGACTGTGTGTAATTTCTAATCCGTAGGCTGCATCGCGTTCCGCTTTGGGAAATCTTTACGAAACTTTTAAATAAAACCGTGTCACGAAGAGTGAGACTCAAACACTAATCACTGGACTTATCTGAAGTCATGGCGATGGAAAAGGCTGAACTTGCACACAGCAATGAGCGCTTTGCCGCACTCTTCCAGGCAGGCTTCTCGTCTCGTCTGGCTACCAGCCTGATTTTTGGATAAGTCTATCAGCACCACCTGCTGATAACTTGGCAACCATTTGGATTAGCGAAAGGAGAGAAGCAACTATAAGAATCATGGGAACGCAAAGTGATGAAAAACCTATGGGCGATATCGAAATCCTAGTTGAGCAATCTCTGAAATACAAAGAGATCATCCAAGAATACTGGACGTTGGCGTCACAGCGAACGCTGACCCAACAGCAAGGAGAGCGCATTGAGGAAATACTACAGCAAGCACAGTATGACCCCTGGTTTGATTTTTTGATTGATGAAGCCGACCATATTTTGGCACATGGATTAGGTTTAATTAAGGAACAAGCTATCCAGCATCAACTTCATGATTTGAAAAAATCTATAGACCGCTTTTGGTGCGAACAAGTCCTTCAGGAGATACAAAGACAAAATCGTTCTAAAGAAATTCAAAAGTACTTGCAAGACAAAGGGCTGTACGATGGCCTCATCGATGGTTACATCGGCCCCCTCACTCAGACAGCAATAGAACTGCTCAAGCAAGAGTTTCATGTCAATGGCGAGAGAACGGATTGCTTTGATATCCAAACACGGTCAGTTTGCTAACCAGGAAATGGTTGTCCTACACTCGTTTTTTGGGAAAGCTGTGAGCGGATTTTTGGGGGTGCGTTCCAGGATAAAAGCTACAAACTAATGGAATTCAGATAGCTGATTTTTCTAAGCTTAAGGAAAGTGCGTCGTTCATCGTGAACGGCGTTTTTTTTGGAAAAGCTTGTCACGAGAAGGGAAAATTTTCACTGAATTAGTAAGGAAACCCATCTAAGGCAGAAGAATGAAGCCTGATTCTTCTAAGGTTCCGGCTTTAGAGGTATCACCTGCTGTCCGGTTGCCGTTTATTGTGCAGAATTCGGCGGCTCTATCTGGAGGAATTTTTAGGAGGATTGCTTAATGTTACGAAGTTTTGCCCTAGTTTTGTTTTTGGGGACAACCATTAACTTTCAGTGTACTTCTCAAGAGTTTAAATCACCCTCTAATTCTCGAAAGAAGTCTGAAGTAACTCAACCTCAAGAGACTTCAACCCCCATTACCACTCCTACCGTTAAAAGTGCAGGAACGACAGCGCCTAAATTGGCAAAAAAAGCAAAAACGTCGGCAACAGATTCACCGAATACTTCAACGGAAAAATTACCTGATTGCGTTCAAAAAGACTGTAATTGCAGCGATTTTAACACACAAACTCAAGCACAGGCGGTGCTGGATGCTTTTCCCAATGACCCGCACAAATTGGATAAGAACAAAGATGGCAGAGCTTGTGAGAGTTTGCCCTGAATTTTAACGGTCAAGGAATCATCATTTTTTTTACCTTTTATCTTACTTATGTACATTTCTCCTCGCGCTACTAGGGTGCGTACCCTTTTGGTTTCAACGATTAACGGCGGCATCACCTTAATTATCCTGCTGATTGCTCCGTTGGGATTGGCAGCGGTGATTATCAATACGCTGTTGGTTACTGTTGCCACTTATGCGGTTTCTAGTGTGGCTGACCGAGTTATTGCTTGGTTATTGCCACCCACACAAGCGGAATTACTTTCACAATCAAATCTGGATTCAATGAGTCTACGGCGTCAGCAGCGTTTAGAGTCGTTGATGGAGAGGCGGCGGCAATGAGAACGCTTTATGTTTCCCAACAAGGTTGTTATGTGACGCTGCAACAGGAGACTTTACTGGTAAAGCAAGGTGAGACGATTCACGCCTTGGTACAGTTGCCACTGTTGGAGCAGATTTTAATCTTTGGTAAGTCGCAAGTCACAACCCAGGTAATTCGGACTTGTTTGTGGCGGGATATTCCCATTGCTTACCTTTCCCGGATGGGGTACTGCTACGGACGGGTGATGCCGATTGAGCGGGGGTATCGTCAGTTGTCTCATTACCAGCAGCAGTTGGGTGTTGTTGAGCGATTGGTGACGGCACGAGCAATTGTCACTGCCAAGTTGAAAAACAGTCGGGTTTTTTTACGGCGGCAGTTGAGGCGGCGGGAGTCAGAGTTACTCGAACAAGTGCTGCAACGCTTAGAACACCTTGCCCTACAAGCGGCTCAATCTGAGTCCCTTGAGCGGTTGATGGGATTTGAAGGGGCGGGGGCGGCGCAGTATTTCTCGGCGTTTGGGGAATGTTTGAGAAATCAGGAGTTTGTGTTCACAGCGCGGACTCGTCGTCCTCCCGGAAATCCGGTGAATGCCATGCTGAGTTTTGGCTATCAGATTCTGTGGAATCATTTGTTGGCATTAATTGAAATCCAAGGACTTGACCCCTATCAGGCTTGTTTGCATCAAGGAACAGAACGTCATGCGGCATTAGCTAGCGATTTGATTGAAGAGTTTCGTGCTCCTTTGGTGGATTCTCTGGTGATGTATTTAGTTAATCGCAAACAAATTGATGTCTCTAAGGATTTTGTCTATCGCAATGGGGGGTGTTATCTCAATGATTTCGGACGCAAAACGTACCTCAAAGCGTTTCTCCAACGTATGGAGGAATTGATTCAAGTTGATGGGTCTGATATCAAAGCGCCTCGTTGGGATTTGCTGACAAAGCAAGTTAGGGCTTATAAGCGGTTTGTTTATGAACCGAGCCAATGTTATCAACCTTATCGCATTGATTGAACTCATGGGTACTAATCAGCAAGGGTTAAGCGTGGCGGTGGGGTATCGAGGGAGGAGGCTTGATGGGGGTTACACTCTCCCTGAGGTGGTGGTGGTATTGCTGATGATGGGATTGCTAGGGGTTATCGCTGCACCGTCATGGCTATTGTTCTGGCAACGGCAACAGGTACGAAGGGCGGCTGGGCAACTGCAATCTGCTTTACAACTGGCGAAGTCTGAAGCTGCTAAAAACTCAGTTCGCTATGCGGTTACCGCTTGCGAAAATTCTCCCTATTCTCCTGCAACCGACTCGATTGAGTACAGTGTTCATCCGTACTCGGAGCGTCCTTATGGGTTTACGGAAATCGCAAATGTCTCCATCGTCAAATCGACGGTTCGGTATTCGCCGACGCACTACAATCTGCAACGTCAAGTTCATGGGGATTGCTATACCACTTACTTGGGTTTATTTCCTGATGACGGCTATGCTTTAGGGTTTTTTTACTTGTCCAATGGTCAACAAAATTACTTTTACCGAGTTGGGTTCAATACTCTAATTGGCAACATTGTTAGTTGCCCAGTACTGTCATTAGAAAACGCTCAATGCCAGTGATGGCTGCTACTGATGTTGTTTTATGTGGTTGCCTATGATATCCCGGATGATAAGCGGCGCAAAAAGGTGTCTGACTTATTAGAAGGGTATGGCAAGCGAGTTCAGTATTCGGTGTTTGAGTGTATGCTGACTCAGGCTAAATATGATGAATTGTGCTCTCGGCTGAAGAAGCAGGTGAAAGTCAAAGAAGACAGTGTACGCTTTTATCCCTTGTCGCGGCATACGTTAGGACAGGTGGAGACTTGGGGAGTGGGGCCAGATATGACACAAGCGCCTGGGAGCGTGGTTATCTGATGAATGTATCATGAGGTAGCCGACGCAATAGCAAAAGGGCTGAAAGGCTGATTAGAGCGTTGGGAGTGTCGGTCGCCTGTCCTGCATGGGTTTCAGCGATTTTAGCAGGGACTTTTGCCAGTGTTGTCAGGGAAAAATTGGTGAGCGTCGGAAACGGCTTCTGGACACTAGGCGGGGCGAAGGTTTTAAATAGAGGGGTCCCCACTCGCTGGGGAAACTAATTGAATGGAAACCATTTAACGTAACCCGGTTAAGGTCTGTTATAGCCACAAGTCCCCACTCGCTGGGGAAACTAATTGAATGGAAACATCTCCTGCAAAAATGAGATGAAGACCACTCATTCCGCGGTCCCCACTCGCTGGGGAAACTAATTGAATGGAAACAAGCTTTGTAACAAACATGAAAAACTCCAAAAATGTGAAAGTCCCCACTCGCTGGGGAAACTAATTGAATGGAAACTTATCTAATTCACGATTCTCTCTATCCCAAGCAGTTTGTGTCCCCACTCGCTGGGGAAACTAATTGAATGGAAACTTCATCAGCATCTAAAGTAGCTGGTATGTTATCAAGTCCCCACTCGCTGGGGAAACTAATTGAATGGAAACCTTGACCTTTTCTGAGCGACATTGATCCACAATGAGGTCCCCACTCGCTGGGGAAACTAATTGAATGGAAACGCTATTGCCGATCCATATTTTGTGGTTAACAGGGTAATAAAGTCCCCACTCGCTGGGGAAACTAATTGAATGGAAACACTTGATTGCATGTTTATAGATGCCGAAGAAGCTAGTCCCCACTCGCTGGGGAAACTAATTGAATGGAAACTCGAAAGGTTCGAGACAAAACCGTCGGCAGTACTCCCTGAGTCCCCACTCGCTGGGGAAACTAATTGAATGGAAACACAACAATGAAGGTACATCTAAGATTGTATTATTAGTCCCCACTCGCTGGGGAAACTAATTGAATGGAAACTCTGAACATCAAAGTTTTTACCTAGTTCACTTTTAATCCCCACTCGCTGGGGAAACTAATTGAATGGAAACGAAGGAATCAGTTTGGAGTAACCATCCCCAAATGGAGAGTCCCCACTCGCTGGGGAAACTAATTGAATGGAAACGAGATATTCGGTTTTGTCGAAGATACCGCAGACATTGTCCCCACTCGCTGGGGAAACTAATTGAATGGAAACTTTCATTCGCCAGCTCATTAAGTCAGCACTAGCATTTTGTGTCCCCACTCGCTGGGGAAACTAATTGAATGGAAACTTCTGTAGCAACTAGTTGTAGATTATGTTTTTTACAGAGTCCCCACTCGCTGGGGAAACTAATTGAATGGAAACTTAATTACAATGGTGTATTAACTTCTTTCTCTTCTACGTCCCCACTCGCTGGAGAAACTAATTGAATGGAAACCCATCTCTTTTTTACCTCATCTAAAGTCATCCCAGAGTCCCCACTCGCTGGGGAAACTAATTGAATGGAAACACTATTCCTAGAGCAGCAAGCTTGGCCTTTGTAGAGTCCCCACTCGCTGGGGAAACTAATTGAATGGAAACTCAAAATCGTTATCTAGGTTTCTGTCTAAATAAGTGTCCCCACTCGCTGGGGAAACTAATTGAATGGAAACCATCTTGGTTCCAATAACACCATTGTAAAAACTCTTCAAAGTCCCCACTCGCTGGGGAAACTAATTGAATGGAAACGCGCTGGATGTCAGCCTGGTGCTCGATGTCAGCGTGATTGGGTCCCCACTCGCTGGGGAAACTAATTGAATGGAAACTCGTTATCTGTAGTAGCTAGTATCCTTTCTGCCTCTTTAGTCCCCACTCGCTGGGGAAACTAATTGAATGGAAACCCAACAAACTATTGTTTTATCGTAAAACTCATAAGAAGTCCCCACTCGCTGGGGAAACTAATTGAATGGAAACACAAAACACCTTTCACTCCCGCCGACCGCAGACAGAGTCCCCACTCGCTGGGGAAACTAATTGAATGGAAACTGCTCCTTAAGTACTTGCTTAGCTAATCTTTGTTCAAGTCCCCACTCGCTGGGGAAACTAATTGAATGGAAACTTGAAGCTAATCCTGCATTGAGTTTCATTTTTGGAGTCCCCACTCGCTGGGGAAACTAATTGAATGGAAACAAGGCTAGGACAGCCTTACACTCAGGTTCATAAGTCCTGTCCCCACTCGCTGGGGAAACTAATTGAATGGAAACAGGAATATCTCTTGATGATTGACCGTTTTTTTTAAAATTGAGTCCCCACTCGCTGGGGAAACTAATTGAATGGAAACCTCTATGTAGACCCCCTTATATGAGTAGCCCTATATAGGTCCCCACTCGCTGGGGAAACTAATTGAATGGAAACTACTCAAGTAGTCAAATTTCAAACCGTATGAATTTTCAGTCCCCACTCGCTGGGGAAACTAATTGAATGGAAACAGTCCAAGTACAGATATTACTTTGGCACGAGGTGCACCACCAGCCTGTAGTCCCCACTCGCTGGGGAAACTAATTGAATGGAAACAAAACTTAGAAATAAAGACAACTCTTAAATGACCTTGTAGATGGTCCCCACTCGCTGGGGAAACTAATTGAATGGAAACCTTTTCAGGAAGATATTAAAATAACAGATCTAAAAGAACTTTCCCACTCGCTGGGAAAATCATTTGAATGGAAACCATGTAGAACACGGTCAAATTCTTATGGCTTTTAGCCCAGTGCAAGCAACCCCGATTCCTTTAGATATTCAGTACGAAGCAGATGGAGACGATCTGGGGTGGGGTGGGATTATTAACATGAATATCCCTGTAAACGACGCTACACAGCCTTTTGCAGGCCGTCCTTTGTTCGTCACCATCATTGTTGATGGCAATGCGGCTGACTCGGTGATGTCATCGCCAGTGTTTCAAAAAGCTATCACCTCCGAAATCATAAATTCTTGTGGCTCTCTCTGAGCCGTCAGGTTTGGCAGGCAGAGAACTGACTGGTCTATTACATTTGGAATAATGTTGGACGGCACAATCAAAAGTTTTGAATGCATAGACCCCGAAAAAGAAGCGGACAAGCCCCTTTGGGGACAGCAAATATGTGTATAAGACTACGGTATACCTCGACATGGCTTGCTGCCGTCACTCCCCTAGCGCATCCTCAAGTAAGTCCGTAATCTGCTCTTGCAAATTTTGGCGGTTGTCGTCATAGAGTTGAACCGTTCGCAAATCAGCGTGACGACTCAATCGCTGTACCGCTCGGACGTTACCATTTGATTTATCCAATGCGGCGGTAATGGCTGAATGTCGGCAGCGGTGAGGACTCATCACTTTAGTGATGCCAGCTTTTTCGCAGCTATCACGAACAATGTTATAGACACTTGTTCCGGTTAGTCTATGCCCTGGCTGGCGATGCGATAAGCTGCAAAACAATGGGCTATTTGGGGTGAGTTGTGCTTTAGAATTTAACCAGTCCAGAATGGCCTCTACGGTTTGGTCGTTAAGGGTGACTGATTGCCGTTGAGAACCTTTACCTTTGCCCAAAATCCAAAGCTGTCGGCTGTGCGGGTCGAAGTGCTTTACATCGAGAGATGTAACTTCAGCTCGTCTGAGGGCATTACTCCAAAGCAGTCGCAGTAATGCATAATTTCTCTTGCCAAGTATTGTAGAGCGATCGCACGACGCGAGTACTTTCTTATAGGAGTCGGGACTAACGCCACTGGTGTCGCGATAAGCCTGAACTTTCTCGTTTGAGATGTCTTTGAGTGTATAAGTGCACTTCCCCAACTTGTAGGCAAAGCTAACCAGGCTCCTAACTGCTGCCAATCGACGATTAACTGTGTTCTCCTTCAGCCCCTTATCAATCATCATGTAAGACTTGAACTTCAAAACCACCGAGAGCGCGGCAAAGCGGTCAAGGTTCAAAAACTCGCTTACCAGTTCAGGGCTGGGTTGGAAAGCACCTGAAATGACTTTAAAGAAATAACGTAAGTCCTTCTCGTATTCCTTGCGCGTCACAGGCGATCGCTTGTCGGCTAAAAGCTGACTAATTAAATTTTGGCTGGCATCTGTGAGCCAACTGGTTTGAGAATGGCTGGGAATGGGGAACCCACCGGACATAAAAATCTCGAAACTGGAATTAAGACAATGCGGGTTTTCGCAAGTCGTTAACGCTGTGGGAGTGTTCCCGTCTGGGGAAGAAGGGCGAATTGGTAGCATAGGGTCGTGAGTAAAAACAAAAACTTTTCCAAACAAAAGGCACATCTAACCGGGTAGAGTAGATGTGCCTTATTCATTTTGTGATTATTCGTCCCATTTACACGGGGCGTGTAGTCTTATTTAGTAACTGCCGACAGGTTCACCTTGTCTTGAGTCAATCCAAGAAGCGATCTGCGCGACGCTCTTCTCGCAACGCTCTCGCCTCCCCTAAACTTATCCCGCCAGCCGTCAAGATATTGACCTTCCCCTCATAAGAGGAAAGCATCAGTTCTTGCGTCAGCTCAGCGGGACTTGAAGCCTTGTGAAAAAGGCACCAAGTGACAATCTGCTGCATCCATGATTCTGCTTAGTTCTTGCGACTAAGCTAGCCAACTGCACTGAGCATTGTGCCACCTAAGAGCTTGCTTACGATTTTCTGAAACTGGCTCTTCAGGGAAACAGACTTTAGTATTAGCAACCCCCTCATAATTATTCATCAAGCTTGATTCCAGATAGACTTGACCAGAAAGGGGGTCAATGCTTAGCAAATAAGAGTCGAAAAGTCGGTGTAAATCTAGCCTGAGAAGAATGCCATTCCAAAGACAATCTGTTTTCTGTCCTCGGTAAGGAAAAATGTGAGCCGCATCAAGAGCACGTTCGACATCACAAGCAGTAATTGCACATTTTCCTTGAAAAGCATCGAGTACCACAGCCCTAAATTTTCTTTGACCTTTTCTAATAATGCGCTCAACATTAGTTCTTCTTCTCTCGTCTTTCAAACTCTCTAAATCAACTAAAACTTCTTTTTTATTAGATTCTAATTCTAGAGGTGGATTAACTGAAATCAGGCTCTGCTGTTGCAACGGAGCTAGTGGTGGCAGGATAGTAGTTTCGTTATATATAGCCCCTTCTAAATTGGCATCCGATATCCGAGCTTTATCCAGATTCGTACCAACTAAATTAGCCCCATATAGAT